>JAHEAA010000005.1 GCA_019721035.1 Candidatus Sysuiplasma acidicola | reverse complement strand
CTTCCTCCTCTCGAGGAAGTTGACGTTGCGCTTCGAGTAGAACGCCTTGTCCCCTATCAGTATCGCCTTCTTTATTCCGGCCTCCTCCAGCGTCGCCGGAACTGTTGATATGTCGCCGATGCTGCCCGGAACAGTCCTGAAGAAAGACGGGTGCTTCTTACCAAGCGCCAGCAGCAGCACGAGATTGAGCTGCGGAACATAGCTGTTCTCATTGTTGTGTCCGAGTGTTGCGGCGACAACACCCTCGGACAGTGAGAAGACATGCGACAGATCTATGACAGCCTGCCTGCCGGTGACGAAGTTCTTCATGAAGTCAACGACTCTCTGCCTTCTCAGGCCCGCCGAATCGAGTACGCTGCTTATGCTCCTCGGCGACACGTTCGCACCAGGTATTGCATCGGAGAGATGCGACGCCATGTAATGGTGCATGGCGTTCTTCAGCGGCGACTGATGGAACAGCCTTGTGATGGAGAACACTGCTATCTCCTTCCAGTCGTCAGGGAAGTGTTTCCTGAGCAGTTCAAACGTGTCTGAGCATGATGAGAGTATGAACGCTGATGCGCCATACTCCTTGACAGTTATCTCTTCGAGTTCGTCGATCACCCTCTCTGACTTCGGCTTCACTAGACCGTCGGGTGTTATCTTTCCAAGGTATTTCTCGGTGACTTTCCTGGCCCTGCCCTTCTCCCTGTCCCAGACACTTGTTATCTTGTAGAGATAGAAGGCGCCGTGCTGCTCCCTTATCTCCGTCCCCTTCACCCTCTGCTTCCGCACCCATTCGGGGAATTCAGGCATATTACGGACATAGGTAATATGATATTTAGATCTTTCGCAGAAATTACACTCAGAACGAACCTATAGCCGCCATATTACGCAAAACAGGCTGAGTGGACGCTTAAATATTCGAAACAGATTTTCGAATCAGTGTCGTTGTATGAGAAAAGTGGGTGCAATAATCGTTGCTTGCTTGCTGGCAACCACTGTAATCTCAATTTCTATGTTAATTTCAGTTTCCCATCCAGGTAACAGGAAAAATGACAGAGAATTTCCTGAATTCACTTATCCAACAGGTTTGAGCACTTATTATGACGGTCCTCTAAGCATGGCGCGCGTCATATCGGGTTTAGGTGCGCCAGCCAGCGCCATCCGACAAATCTCCACTTCGGACATTGGTAACCTTCCTAATGAATCACTGTTTATTGTTTCCAGTCAGGTGATAGAGACGGGCGCCCTGTCAGTAAACACTACGGGGCATCTGATTGGCCAAGGTGATTTGATTATGGTTTACGCCCCTAACAGTGCTCAGGATAGTTCGCTTGAACATTTCCTGGGACAGTCATGGGCAAGAGAATTCAATTCAAGCGTCATGATAATGCCTCCAATTATCCCTTCAAACTCGGGCAATCTGATAGTTGCAAATGGTGCCTCGAGAATCTTAAAGATGGCCTCACTGCCTCTTTCCACTGGTTTTTCCAAAACTAATTTCCTGCTGCGAATAGATTCATGGCGTGTCATGATTGCAAACCCTGCCATTTCAGGCACAAATAATGGAAGCACTCACTCCACTACGGACCTTGTCACATTCACGAACAACAATCTTCCCCCTGGAACTGTTTTATTCTTGACCGGACAAACTGTCGGTTATAACAACTCGTACGGAGAATACTGGTATGACCTGGGTATATGGTGTGAGAACAAAATTGTTCCCTATGGGTCTAACCTGCCAGGAACGTATGAGATACCTGTGGCCACGATGGGTTGGATTAAATTCATTCCAACAAGGAATATGACATCACAGGGTCCCGGCATCAGCTACCTCGAGGGCAATATAAACTATGAATCCAGTTACACACAGTACCAGGGAGGAGGCGCAAACTCTTATCTGTATGATATAGAATCGACTTCTCCTTCAAGCACTTCCGGCGTCCATTCATATACACTTGGAGCAAGTTTCGATGGAATTGCACCAAACCCCTACTTTCAAATGACATACACTCCACCGAGTTCAACTGTTTCGGTGAAGTTCACAGATTTTGGATATACTGACACCCCTCAAAGCGAAGATAATTATGGATGGCAATTCATGTATGGGCAGACAGTTGCCAATGGAGCATATGCAGACGGTTACACTGCGCTAGGGGAATGGATCCTGACTGCAGGTCTTGCAAACAACAACACTGCAATAATTGGTATGACGCAGCAAGTGAAGGCAAGCACATCAAGTGCTTTTGCATTTGGAAGCGAAGTTGTAAACTACGAGCTATTAACACTAAGTGGGAGTTTTGCACTTTATTACTACCCTCCGGGAATTAGTGTGCCAAATTTCTATACAAGTGGTGGCTACTGAGGCCGACCGTACGCCACAATAACATGCTTTCTTGATCGATGCCCATTCAATAATTGCCATACAAGGGAGTAGTGATGTGAGTCACCTCCGGTAGAGCTGATATCAGCAGTCGTTCACAGTTCCGCTGAACGAATGTTGCAAACTTCAAACTCGATAGACCAGACCAGGCTCCGGGCACAGCCTGTCTATTGTCTCTCATGTCTTCTTCGTTATCTCTGTCTTGATCCGTTGTCCTTCTACACTGAACATCTGCACCTTCGATAGATGCTCAAGAACATCCATGGGCGATTACTTCCTCAGCATATGGTGCGAGACAAGTGCCAAGTCGGAGGGTGAAAAGCATGTTCGGCTCTCAATGACATGTTTTTGTCCTGCATTGCGAAATCAGGCTGCCGCTACCCTCAATCCGTGCATGCCAACAGCAGTGTGAAATAATATAATTTCAATCCAAAGGAGAATAATATTGAACACACCATCCAGGAGGCTCGATCACAGTGGGGAATGTGCAATTTGTAACCGCAGAGGCAGCAGCCAAGCACAAGCGGAATGTGAGAACTCTAGGTATAACCTCAGCGATCGGAACTTTTGGCAATTCTCTTTGGTACTTCCTGCTTCCCCTTTACTTGCTTCTCTACGGGGCTAACCTAACACTGCTGGGCGAAGTGTATTCCGCTTTCGCATGCGCCTCAGTAGTAGGCGCATTTGTCGGCGGTGTAATTTCAGATTACTGGAATGTTAAATTGACACTGGTACTGTCAGGCTTGATAGCAGGTACACTATTGATACTGGCTGGAACAACCAGAGAACTGACAATTGTACTGTTATGCTTAATATCTTATGTCATTCCACTGAGAATATCCGCCCAGGCACGTTTTGTATTGATCGCACGATCTTCTGAACCTCAGAATCGCCCGCTGGCTTACGCAACATGGCAGACATTTGCCGAAATAGGTGCATTCATAGGACCCATTTTCAGCGGACTCCTCCTTACGGACAGGATGTTTCAGTCAGCATTCGTTGTGGCCGGCTTTCTCTTGATACTTGTCTCAGTAATGAGGTCATTGCTGATTTTCAATTTGGAATCCAGTCGAAAGGTGAAATTAAACATGCGCGAAGCTCTTCTGGGCATAAGAGACATACCACTCAACAGCGAAATCGGTGTAATCGTCTTAGTATTATTCGCAACATCGTTACTCGGGACAGTGTCATCGTTTCTTGTCTCACCTTTTTCCTATAGGGCACTTGGACTCTCACCAACTCTTATTGGTTACATGTTCTCCTTGCAACTGCTAATTGGTGCGATCATACTGATTCCGGGAGAAAGAATAGCCAATCGCATAGGAATAAGAAGGGGCGCCCTGTGGTTCTTGATGGCGTCTTCATTTCTTGAGATCGCATTTGCCTCACTTGCTTATTCAACATACCCGTCCATTTACCTGGTGATTTCGATCTTTGTTTCTTCACAAGCATTTGCTGTTATGGCTACGCCTCTGTTCAGTGCCTGGTTATATGAAGCCGCCCCGCATGGGACGGGAGGCAGAGTCTATGGTACACTTGAATCCATGGTGTATCTTGGAGGAATAGTTGGGCCACTCATTGGCGCCAGGTTATTTTCACTTCAAGAATCACTTCCATTCTTTCTGGAAGGAGCAATTTCGGTAATCATTCTTTTGTTCGCTACGCGCTACTTCAGGCACCATGCGAAGGATGCTGCATGCCAATACTAAGGCATATGGCAGGTATATCCGAAGTTCGACAAACGCATATTAACCCCCGTGAAAATTGGATTTGTAGAAAACTCTTTGTTGTTCGTCATAGTCAGTCAGAAAGCCAATAATCATATACTGTAGTTCAGTTGTTTCTACGCCCTGTGTTTTCATGTTTAAGTCCCCTAACTCAGGCAGTGAAGACACAAGGTCTGAAAGAATTTACAGACAAAGCTGTACTCTACCTGCGTTCATGAAGAAAAGGCGAATTTCATGACAAAAAATCCATTTAGCGCCAATTCAAGAAGAATGAGGCCCAAGCTTGCTGCAGTATTCGCGTGTCTGGTTGTCGCTGCGGTCGTTATCTCCATTTATTTGTGGTACTCGCCGGTGTTTGACTCACAATCATATTATTCCGAAATCGTTTCGATCCCATATCCGCCACACAATGTCTCAACAGGACAGGTCATCGTTTTTATATTTCACGGAGTAACTTTTAAGCTCCAATTTGTTGGAGCATATTCGCCTGCAGGCGGGGGCTTGAACGGTAGCGCTTCGGAGTACAATGGTCCTACCTATAATTTCGCAATCAGCGGCATCCCTGGTCAAAAAAACTCTGGACATGAATGGATTTCTCCAGATAGAGTTTCGGCTGTGAAATGGTACGGATATGAAACTGTCGAGCTAATGGTTGAAAAGTAGTGGAGAAGGAAGGTGGAGAATTGAGTTGGGAACGGGAATGATTAACTATAGACTGATTACTATTTTTTGAAAATATTGTTCACGGTGAGTAGTGTACAGCATCGTCTGTAACTTCACAATGCAGCATATGCTTAAACCCAACTAGATTCAACTCTGGAGTAGTCCATATCAACCGTCGTTCACTGTTCCGTTGAACGAATCCGGCAACCTTCAAACTCAATAGACTGACGTTTCTGCTCAACCGGCCCGTCTTGGTGATTCGGCAGCTGCCGCAGGTTGGGTGCATCGAACAAGGGCGCCTTCCGATTCCTGAGCATGTTATGCCCAGCGGGTCATCAGATTTCCCATCGGCATGATGCTCTCATCCTTGATAAGGAAGGGACAAGGATAAAATACAGAGTTGTGGAAGAACGCATAAATGAACTCGATTTACAAAGTCCCCAAGGGTTTCTCCTCGGACGACATAAAATTCACAGCGCTTCAGCCGTCTATCACAACAATATTCTGGGATCCCAGCGGCAATCTGTGGTCATTCGTCGACTGGATCGCCTTTCCCGCGGTGCCGATTTACAAGAGGACGCTGATCATGCTTACGGACATCACCGAAATGGAAAGGGTCAAGCGCGACATAGATCCAAGGAACCTGAAGTATGTCGAATTTGAAGTTTTCTCCGAGTCTCTGCTGTCAAGAAGGAACAGAACAACGGATATTGAAGACATAAGGAAGTGCGAGAAGGAAATATTCAATGAAATCTATACGGCAATGATGAAGCACAACGCCGGCACACTCCTGCTCTTCAACCTGCTGGATCTTATACCGATATCCGTCGCAACGGTGACGGAGAGCAACCTGGTGATAAGGAGTTTTGTCAGAGCCCTCTACTCCGACCTCAAAAAGATCAACCTGACTGAGAAATCCAAGTTCTCTTTTGTCATCGTAACAGAGGAGATATCAGAAGTGCTGAGCAAGATAATACTCGCATCTTCCGACAAGGCTATCAGGCTGTTCAGAAAGGAAGAGGAAAATTTCTACGAACAATTGAGATAATATGAAAGCACTCAACATCCTGTCATTCATTTCAATATTTGTCCTTCCGGTTCCTCTTTCAATCCTGGTTACACCCCGTGCATATTACATGCCGCTGACCTACCTCGTGCTTCTCGGAAGCGAGGTGAGCCTTCTCTCCTTCTTCTACTTTGTATGGCAATACGGAAGAAAGAGAAGTGTTGTTCAGTCCCAGACGTACACGCCGGGTTCATACAGGGTATGCTCGCTGGTTGCGAGTTACAATGAAGACCCGCTGATGGTCAGGGACACCATTATTTCGGTGAAGCTTGCGACCGGGATCGGCAGGGTCATAGTCATCGACGATTCCACGGATACGTCAAAGGCAGGCGAGTTGAGCAGATACTGCGACATGCTTCACGTGTCTTATGTGCACAGAGACAACAGACGCGGATACAAAGCCGGTGCGATAAACGACGTGCTGAAGACGCTCGACGGCGTGGACATTTTCGCCATATTCGATGCCGATCAGCGTCCAGACTCAAATTTTTTCGACGAAATACTCAACTGTTTCAATGATGAAAAAGTCGGCTTTGTACAGCTGCCGCAAAAGTATTCGGAGAACAATACTCGGATTGCACGTGCGGCCAACTACATGCAGCTGCCGTTTCTTCACACCGTGATGAGTGGGAGGTCAAAGGCAGACTCGACATTCAGCCTCGGAAGCGGAACTGCGTTCAGGATGAAAGCAGTGGTTGAGGCAGGATATTTCGTTGAAGACACGGTCACTGAGGACATTGCGACCTCGCTCCAAATAATAGCGAAGGGGTATCGCGGTGTGTACCTCGACAGGGATCTCGTCTATTACGGCATAGCCCCCATGGATGCCAGGGCCATTTTATCGCAGCAGGCGAGGTGGAGCCTGGGTGGTTTTCAGCTTCTTGGACCGCTGCTCAGGAGCAATCTGCCATTCAGGCAATTCATAGACTTCATGTTCGGCGATCTGTACTGGCTGAAGGAAGGGCCTATTGCGCTGGTCGAGATCGTGGCGCCGATCATTTTTCTCGCACTGGGCGTGGCATACATGTCCCTGAGTTACCTGTATTACGCTGCAGTCTTCATACCGTTTTTCTTCGCCACGATGATCGCAACAGTGCTCATAGGCGGCCGAGATTACGGTTTAAAGGGGGCGGTAATGCATCAGGGCGTTGAGATGCTTAACTTCTGGGTCATTACGGTGTCGTTCTTCACTTGGGCGATGCGGAAGAAGAAACCGTTCAATGTTACTTCGAAAAAAGCAGGGCAGGTGAAGCTCAGATCGCTCTCACCGAATATCGCGGTTCTTGCAGCAGTGTCTCTGAGTATTGCTATCGGTTTCCTCCGGCTGCTCAACTCGGCCGATCCAATTCCATATGCCATAAACATCTTCTGGGCAGTCTGGATTGATGTTGCAATGGCTGTGGGCCTTTACTGCGCGCTGTCAAGTCGTAGCACAGAGGAAGGAGCGGTCAAGATTCCTGACGCCGCAGTGTGAGCGCACCGGTGCCAGCATAGCCAAAGATCCTATACACGATCGCTTGGAAATAAGTGGCCCTGCGAGCCTGATAATCACGTGGCAGTCTTTGTTAAGGGGAAGATCATCTATTTATAATAGACAACCCGGAGCAACGACCAATGCTTAGTAAACCAGAATCAATACCTGTTCTCTACGTCGATGACACCGTGGCACTTCATGAACCGTTCAGAATATTCATGGAATCAGACGGCAACTTCGAGGTCCAGACCTGCTCTTCTCCAGTTGAAGCTTTTGTCAGAATATCGGACGGCAGGTACGGTGCGATTGTGTCTGATTTTCAGATGCCCGAAATGGACGGCATAGAACTCCTGAAGAAATTGCGTTCGCATAACATCAGAACGCCATTCATCCTTTTCACAGGAAAGGGCCGTGAAGAGGTCGTAATCAGTGCAATAAACAATGGAGCGGATTTTTATCTACAGAAAGGCGGGGATCCTATTTCGCAATTCGCCGAACTTTCACACTTCATCAAGACGGCTGTAAATAACCGGAGGGCAGCAAGCGAGATTGAGGATGCAAAGAATCAGCTCTCCTCCATTTTTGAGAGCACGTCCGATACCGTATTCCTTTTCGACGCTGAAGGTCGCGTTCTGAGGGTCAATCACGCATTCGAACAGATGTTCGGCATGTCCAGACAGGACATCATCGGAGCAAAGTTGTCTGGTGCCGGTATGAGCAGACTGTCAAATGTGGAGAGGGCGCTTCGAACCGTATTGGCCGGAGATGGTCCGACACGCCATGACGAGGTCCAGGTGGATGCGGACGGCAACGTGAAATACCTCGATGTCATAACCAATCCGATAGTCGATCGGGCCGGTCAGATTTCTTTTGTTACATGCTCGGCCAGGGACATCACCGGTCCCGTCCGTATGCATGCAATGACAAAGCTGCTGCACGAAACATCAAGCGCTGTTCTGAAGGAGAAGTCGCTCCGTTCAATATTTTCGACCTTCTGTATGCGTCTCCAGTCTATATTCGGTTTCCGGGGCGTAACGATACTCCTCAATGAGGCTAATGGAGAAATCAGTCTGCTGGCGGATGAACGCGGACTGCCGGAATATGGAAAAGACGAGCCGTCCATGCGTGAGGATTCACCGGCAGTAAGGGCCATCAGAACCGGTCAGATGCACATCGCAAAAGCCGGAGATTTCAGTTTCAAGTCAATTGCCGGCATCGCTTCGCACAGGGGATTCGATTCAGTCATCGCTCTCCCGCTCAGGTACGCGGACGAAATCGTCGGCTCTATGTGCATTTACGGAAACAATCTGGGCACTACACATAGCGACACGGTCGCCCAGATGCAGAGTGCAGCGGATGCGCTGAGCGTAGCAGTGCGTTCCTCAAGGCTGAGGGACAGGCTGAAGCTGCTCGATACTGCACTGCAGAACGCAACCGATACGATTATACTCACTGACCGCAGCGGTATGATACAGTGGACCAACAGGGCTTTCACGGAGACCACCGGTTACGAAAAAGACGAAGTCATTGGGAAGACGCCGCGGGTTCTGAAATCGGGAAAGCACGACGCGGACTTCTACAAGAGAATGTGGGAAACCATCCTGGCCGGAGGTGTTTTCCACGAAGTACTCACGAATAAGCGAAAGAACGGCGAACTGTATTTCGAGGACACCGTGATTACGCCTGTCAGGGATGCAAGCAACGTCATTTCCAGCTTTGTGGCTATAAAGCGGGAAATCAAAGAACCGTGAGCGCCCACCCGTGAGTTTCAGGCCGCCATAAATCAGTCTGATGCGAACCGCCGCCACCGACGCCACAGAGTCTCTTCTCTGTTTCGAATTTTGTTCGCGACTCTGTGTCAACAAAAACGGATTAAACCAGGGTGTGTTTCAAGTTAAGGATGGCAGCCGGAAAAATAACGATGTCGCAGGCGATGTTTATCGGCCTCGGAAATATAATAGGCGCAGGCATATTCGTTCTTGCAGGAACAGCCATACACATTGCCGGACCCGGAGCCCTTCTGGCATTCATCATCACGGCGACACTGGCCACCACTGTTGCATTGAACAGCGCCGAGCTATCATCGAAGGTCGTGGCACACGGAGGACTCTATTCCTTTGTCCGGACAACCATGGGAGACGCAATGGGTTTTATTGTAGGCTGGTTGCGTGCGATATCATATGCCATTGCAGCCGCGGCAGTCTCTCTAGGATTCAGTTCCTATGTTGGTGTCCTGCTGCACACAGAGAATTTTCTGATTCCCATTTCAATAATACTGATAGTCGCAGTTGCGTTTGTTGATTATGCAGGTTTAAGGCTGGTTGCCCGCATCGAACAATACCTCGTCTTCATAACTGTCGGTGGACTCGCGGCTTTCATCGTCGCATCCCTTTTCTACGGTTCGTGGAAGGCATCATCGTTCACACCGCTTCTTCCCGGGGGCTTCTCCGGTCTCATTGTTGCCGCGTCGCTTGCATTCTTCGCATACTCAGGTTTCAACACAATAGCCACTCTGACGCCGGAAGTTGAGGACGGCCAGAGGAACGTGCCCCGGGCGATCATAATTTCATTGCTGATAAGTACAGTGCTGTACATTCTCGTCGTAGCGGGCATGCTTGCCATGATGCCGTGGACACTGTACGGCATAACTGCGAATCCGCTTTCAAACGCCATACAGTACTCTCATGCACCGCAGCTGCTGAATTATGTTGTTTCAGGTGTTGCAATAATAGCCACACTGACTGTCACGATGTCTCTTGTCGTGGCAGGCTCACGTACCCTTCTTCAGATGGCCGAAGACGGTATGCTGCCTTCCTGGGTCGCCGGTCGTCATGCAGACTCGCCAAGGAGAGGTGTGCTGGTCATCTGCATGCTTGCGGTGCTGTCCCTTTTCATTGGCAACCTCAAGTATATCGCGCTGGCCTCGAACTTCGGCGTTGTGTTCAGTTACGCGCTCACGGGACTCGCAGTCGTCATCCTCAGACGGAGGGGAGTCGGCGGAGCGTTTGAATCTCCCTTCTATCCAGCATTGCAGGTCGTATCGGTCGTACTGTCGTTTGTTGTTATGGCCGCACTTGGCGAACAGGCTCTCTATCTCGGCACATTGATGATACTCTCTGGAGTCATAACGTACGGTTTTGTCAGGGGACGCGCATCTCACAGGAGCATGGATGAGGGAACGTAGCCTCCTTCGTCTGAGCACGTCAGGTTGAATCCCGTCCAGGTCAGTGTACAGGCAGGTGGATTGCATGTCAGTTTTTTTCACGCTGACATGTTGATATCTGTTCATGCCCGATACATATTGTACGTATAGTGCCTGCAACATCTCTTTACTAGTCCTGACAGGATATTAGTGCAAATCGAGCATCAAGGAAGGCAAATGGAATGAGGACAGTATTGGTAAGGCCCTCTAATTCAAGGGGCAGTCTCTATCTGACGAAGATGGGTTTTCTGCCGGTACCGGTTGGCCTGCTGCAGCTTGCCGCCTCGATACGCACGGTGGCAGGCAACCGGGTTTTCATCATCGACATGGAAGCGGACAAGCTCACAATGGAGGAGACGGTCGCCAGAACGCTTTCGCTCAAGCCGGATCTTGTGGGCATTACCATCCATGCCACTGCGTCATACAACAGCGCAAGACAGCTAATGCTCAGGCTGAAAGAGGAAAAACATGATCTGAAGGTTATTGTCGGCGGGCATCATGCAACATTCCTTCCCGAAAGCATTATCCGGGACGGCTTCGACATTGTCGCCCTCGGCGAAGGAGACGAAACAATCAGGGAATTGGTGTCGGTCCTGGAGTCAGGTGCCTCCTCTGTAAATGTCCGCGGCATCGTCTTTCGTGACGGAGACCGGATCATCAGAACGGCACCGAGGCCGCTCATCTCCGATCTGGACAGTCTGCCTCTTCCCTCGCTCGATCTCGTGGACAGGGAAAAATACCAGATCAGGACATTCGGCACGAACGAGACGGTTGTGTGTCTCGAAACATCTCGCGGCTGCCCCTATGGCTGTGATTTCTGTTCCGTCACTCCAACATGGGGATACAGGAGGCGCTACAAATCCAACGCGAGGATAATTGCCGAAATGGAGATGGCGAAGAAAGCTGGATACGACTGGATATTTTTCACCGACGATATTTTCATTCTGCCGCAGAATCTGGATCAGAGGAGAAAACTCTTTTCTTCAATAGCCGACAGCGGCCCGGATATACGGTGGTTAGCACAGATGCGGGCAGATGTCATTGCACGCAACCCCGACATCATACCGGCTGCCGTGAAATCCGGATTTCGCGTCGCCGCAATCGGTGTGGAATCCGGGAGCAGGGAAGTGCTGAAGAAGATGCGCAAGAGCATACGTGCCTCGGACACGGTAGCCGCAATTAGAACACTCGATGAAAACGGCGTCGTAGTGCTGCTGAGTTTCATGATAGGCGCCCCGTACGAACGGTTCATGGACATGCTCTCTACGGTCAGGCTTGCAGTAAGGCTGGCAGGATCGGGTGCAGATGTCGTACAGTTCACCATATACACGCCTCTCCCGGGGACTGCAATATTCAGGCAGGCGCTCGAGGAGGATACCATTTTCACTCTGGACTGGGACCGGTTTGATTTTCTCACACCCGTAATGAAGACAATGGTTCATCCGTCCGTCATTCAGGCGATTCAGTATTTCGCTCTTTACTCCTTCTACTTACGCCGTTATCTCGCTACGGGCGGAGGCCGCAGCGGACTTGCGTGGCCGAAGAGCGATCTGCTGCCCACTGCAATACGTTTCATACTGTCCGATAAGTCTGATTATGTAAGGGACGCGCTGGCTCTGCCCGGTGAACTCATACGCACCGCTCTGCTGTACACTTCGCTCTCCGGAAGCAGGCCGGACGAGCATGCAAGGGTGGAGATGCTGTCAGAAAGCGATGCACCCATATACGCCGGCCGGAACCGGCGCCAGGTGCGCAGGCAGGAAGCACAGGCTGGATCCGGGACATCATCCGCTGCATCGCAATTGATTGCCGACCAGAAAGTCGCTTACATTCACCACTGATGCGTGCCGGTGGGCATCACTTCGATGCATGTTCCATTCCGCATGATGCACATCGTAGACATGGGGGCGTGCGAAAATACAGTTGGATGCCCCGCACCTCAAATGGCAAATAATATGTAGTCTCCGAAGCTAGTTAATGACGCCCGCGACAGTGGCAAAATTTGAAGGGGATAATTCTGGAGAGAGATGTAAGGCGCGTTCAAAGGCTCGGCAATGCCAGTCTGGGCATATCGCTACCCAAGGACTGGACAGTTTCACGCGGTTTAAAGGCGGGAAGCCTGCTGAGTATGACAATTGGCGATGACGGGAACTTAACGCTGGGTGAGGAAACTGTTGGTTCGGCGACCTTCCCGGTGAGGTGCAGGATACACGCCAACCACTGTCCTGAAGACAGGTTGATCATGAGAACAATCATAGGCTGCTACATCGTCGGCTACAATACAATCGACGTTTCGTCGGAGGTGGGACTCACGACGGAGCAGGTCCGGCAGGTCAACATGGCCGTGGACCGGCTCACGGGCGTTACTGTTGTGGAGCAGACGGAGAATAACATGCTCCTTGAATGCATGGTCCAGCCCCCCAGGTTTCCGCTCATGTCAATGATCAAAAGGCTATTTTTCCAGTCCTCGGCAATGGTGGAAAGGATGCTGGAGAGCGTCATGAATTCTGACGGCAGTGCACTCCGGGAGGTTGCTGATATGGAGATGGATGTTGACAAGCTCTACAGACTCGTCCTCCGCCTGCTCCTGCTGGGGGCAAGAGACAGGGATGTCGCGAAACAGATGGGGATAGAGGACTCTCGCCATCTTCTGGGCGACAGGGCGATTGCAGCCAGTCTGGAATTCGTGGCGGATCTGTCGGAGGAACTCGTAAACGAAATTGATTCAGCGGGTCAGCATCAGCCCCGTAAGGAGCGGTTCAAAACCGAAACAACTGCTTTGCTTTCGATGTTTCACGAACTCTCAGTTAGCACATCGTCATGCCTCTTCGAGCAGGATCTGAATGCTGCCTCAGCAGCACTGGACGGTGCGCAAGCACTTGAGAAGACCTGTTGGGAGGGCATGAAATCGCTGCAGAACATGCAGGCGCATGAACATGCGCAGAGAGAACAGTTGTCTGTTTTCTATCCTCTGCTTTACAGCGGTATGAGAAACATCGCAAAGGAATACGAGTTAATCGTGCAGGTTATGATGAACAGATTCATAGAGAAACCGAGCGCAAAGTTTCCATATCTGGAAATCGAAGAAACCGGTCATTGATGGGTGCGTAATGGTGTCGGCGATCCGGCCTTAATCATGAGCCGCTTCCTCGTTCCTCGGTCAGCTATAAATAAAACGGCAGGCATGTTTTGCCCATGAACGTGGAAGAGGAAATAGCTTCGTTTGTATGCAACCTCAGTTTCGACGACCTGGAGGAAGGCGTGATTCACGAAGTCGGACGCAGAATCACAGACTCTTTCGGTGTTGCAACCGCTTCCATAGACTCGCCGCCTGCCGCTGCTTTTCACCATGCTCTCGACTTCTACAAGGGGGAGGCGCATCTGATAGGAGGCGGCACAGCATCCGCGGACGCCGCATCATTCTATAATTCACTGCTGATCAGGTATCTGGATTTCAACGACACCTATCTTTCCAGGGAACCGTTGCATCCCAGCGACATGATTGGCACACTGCTCTCGGTAGGTTCATTGTTCAAAAGTGATGCAAAGTCTCTCTTCACCGCAATAGCCGCAGGCTATGAAGTGGGAATCAGGTTGTGCGACTCTGCCTCACCAAGGAAGCACGGTCTGGATCATGTTAACTTCCTGCAGATAGGCATGGCGGCAGCTCTTTCTAAACTCCTGAATCTGGATGAAAAGCAGACAATAAATGTAATTTCCATTACAACCGTTCCTCACATTGCGCTTCGGGAAAGCAGAGTCGGAGACCTTTCCATGTGGAAGGCGGGCGCCGCGGCAAACGCCAGTAGGAACGCCACTTTCGCCGCGCTCGCCACGCTGAACGGTTTCACCGCGCCGTCAACGCCCATTTCGGGCAAGCTCGGACTGCGCAATGTGCTCCTTCCCGAACTCGACGTTTCAAAGCTCCACGATATCAAGAAGGCCGATGCGATTCTGAGAACATATATCAAGAAATATCCGGTGGAGTACCACGCGCAGGCCGCCGTGGACGCTGCACTGAAGATTCACTCAAAACTGGACGGTGCTGCAATTTCACGTGTCGAGGTGGAAACATACGAAGCAGGCAGATCAATTCTCGCGGACCCTGAAAAATGGGCACCGGCTAACCGTGAGACCGCCGATCACAGCCTGCCGTTCATAGTCGCGGCAGCCCTGCACACCGGCAGATTCTGGCTCGATACGTATTCGCTGATTGGAGACGCAGGAGTCCGGGAACTGATGAGCAAGGTTGAAGTTGTTGAGAGAAGAGATTTCACGGAATCATATCCCGGCCTTCTTCCCACACGCATCGTCGTGCACGCCTCGAACGGCATTCACCAGGAGGAACTCAGCGTGCCGCACGGTCATTACAAGAATCCGATGACGGATGCAGAGCTGGACGAGAAGTTCCTGATGCTGACGAAAGACAGGAAGCTGCTCGAGAAGATGCATTTAGCTGAAAAAACGAGGGTTGATCAGCTTGTCTGACCTTCTGAAGAAGCGATTCACTGTCATTCCAGGCGTATACAGCGCTTTCACCGCTCTTCAGGCGGAGAAAGCCGGTTTTGACGCAGTCTACCTTTCAGGCGGTGCGCTCACCTCTTCCATGGGTATCCCGGACATCGGCCTTATAACGCTCAGTGAACTGAGCGGCATTGTTGCCCAGATCAGAGAGGTGACGGACATACCCGTAGTAGTGGATGCAGACACCGGATTCGGCGGTCCCGTCAGTGTATGGAGGACGGTCAGGACGCTGGAAAAGGCGGGAGCGGACGCCGTGCAGCTGGAAGACCAGAAATCGCCCAAGCGATGCGGCCATCTGGAAGGCAAGGAGCTTGTTACAACAGAAGAGATGAATGAGAAGATAAGGGCGGCGCTTGCCGCCAGGAAAAACGCACTGATCATTGCAAGGACAGATGCAAGAGCGGTCGAAGGCATGGACGGAGCAATCGACAGGGCGCATTCATATGTCGAAAACGGGGCTGACATCATATTCCCTGAAGCGCTGCTCAGCACGTCGGAATTTTCCCTTTTCTCAAAAGCAGTGCGCAGCCCCCTGCTAGCGAATATGACCGAATTCGGCAAAACGCCTCTGATTCCCGCATCGTTCTTCAGAGAGGCAGGCTACAGATACGTGATTTTTCCTGTCACGACATTCCGGGCGGCTGCGAAGGCAACAGCCTCAGCACTCATCGCGCTGAAGAAAGATGGCACTCAGAAGGGTATTATGGACAGGATGATGACCAGGGATGAACAGTATGCAGTCCTCCGGTATCATGACTATGAGGCGATGGATACATCTTTTTCATCAAAAAAGCATGCAAATTCCGGGACAAAAAATCACACTGGAATGAAAGTTAAAAAATAGTGCAAAGGATTATCAAATAACATCGCAAAAACTCGCAACCTCATTCGCGGGTGGACATCTGGCTCACGAAACTGTCCATATTGGGCCATGACATGTGCCTGTGCGATTCCTGGCGGAGGTATAAAAATGGAAATAAGCAACGGTCTCGAAGACATCTATATCAAGAATACTGCATTGACATCAATCGACGGAGAGAAAGGAATTCTGCGCTACCGCGGCTACGATATAAAGGATCTGGTAGAGAAGTGTTCCTATGAGGAAGTAAGTTTTCTGATGCTGTTCGGCGAACTGCCTGACAGGAGAAAACTCGCAGAGTTCACTTCGTCTGTGCAGAAGGGATATGTGCTCCCTGAGTTCACGAGGCGTGTCATCTCAGCCCTACCTGAAGATGCCGATGCACTGTCCGTGTTCGAAACTGCATTCGCCTCGCTCTCCTGCGGTGAGGACGGCTTTGTCTGGAGCAGGGAGAACGTTGCCCTCAAGGCGCCCGAGGCTCTCGGTCGCGCTTCAGCAGTGGTCGCCGCAGCATACAGGCATATGGCAGGCAAAGAACTGAAGTTGCCGGAGCCGACCGAGAGTTATGCGAGGAGTTTCCTTCAGGCATGTTTTGACGGCGCTGTAGACAAACGGGCCGTGACCGTGATGAACAGGGCACTCGTGCTCTATGCGGACCACGAGGTGCCTGCCTCGACCACTGCAGCCATTGTTTCATGCTCGACGCTTTCCGATATGTATTCTTCCATTGCCGCTGCAATTGCGGCGTTGAAGGGCCCTCTCCACGGCGGTGCGGCGGAGGCAGCATATTCTCAATTCGAGGACATCGGGAGTCCGGAAAACGTGGATCACTGGTTCCAGACAAACGTGGTTGAGGGCAAGAGGCGACTCATGGGTTTCGGACACAGGGTATACAGGACATACGACCCGCGGATGGCCATATTCAAGTCGATGGCAATCGAGCTTTCGACGAGTGTCGAGGACAGGCAGACGCTGGAAATTGCGGAGAAGCTGGAAAAACTGGGCGTGGAACGATTCGCTCCAAAACACATCTTTCCCAACACGGACTTCTATTCAGGTGTCGCATTCAAGGGCATAGGCTTCCCGCTTCACATGTTTACGGCCCTATTCGCTCTTTCGCGTACAGTCGGCTGGATAGCGCACATGTCTGAATATGTGGAAAATGGCGGCCGGATCATGCGCCCCCGTGCAAATTATACGGGACCTGATGCGCGCGTTCTCCAGCCCGTTTCACACAAATGAACGACACCCATTTCCTCCGCGCGCCATGCTCGAGGTCCTCATAATTGTGCTAGCCGCTGCTCTGTTCCAATGCGTGGAGGTGCACCCGCTCCCTTAACCGGTGCATGGCTCATGAAACAGAGCACTAGTTCGGCATCGTCGTTTCGCATGCCTATTGTCATTTACAGAATGCACTACTGCCCCGCCGTATGGCATGGAGGCAACACCGACTGAGAGCAGAAAACAGTCAGACCATGGGGTAGTGCAGCTTGCACGAATGCTCTGTCATCTTTCCTCATGCACTCTCAGGCGTTCTTTTCTTCATCCTGCCCTTGTGTCCGGGCTTGTGATATTCGAGACCAAGTATGAAGTCGATGACGCCGAATGAGAAGAGAGCATAGGCTACAATGGGGAGGAAGTTCACCGCATCAGTGTAGAATATTGCAGAAATTGAAAATATCAGTGCCGTTCCTACCAGTGAAATAACGAATGCCTCGTACTCTTTCTCCCTGAAGTAATGTTCCTCCAGGAATGCAATAAATATGGACGCGCCGCCAAGCACCCACAACGGCTCCTCTGTCGTCAGTGAAGTCGCTGACGATCCGGTATGCACCGGGAGCAGCCCGAGCATTGCCGCGATTGCAAATGGAAACAGGACGACTGTTCCCCTGAAAATGTAAAGAAGACCCCCGAGTATCATCGATATCTTCATTCGGAGATGATGGATGTCAGTGGTGCAAATAACACTTTCGCATCAATTGGGGACAGGCATGAGCAGCAAACAGGCTATGAAACATGCACGCGATTCCTCATGTGCAAGGGAGTTGCAGCGCAAATGCATTTATTCATTGTGAGACACGGGGAATACGTCAGAAACGGCTCTCGCGATCCGCCAATCTCGGCTTCCGGCATGAAGCAGGCGTCGGAAGCCGGAGTTGTCATAACGCAGCATTCCCGCAATGTGCGTGCAGTATACACCTCCCCGGTCGGAAGAGCTGTCATGACTGCCGACATCGTCTCAGGAATTGTCGGCGCACCGCGCATCGTGCTCGATTGCCTCGAACCGGAGGCGGATCCGGACGGTTTCATCGAAGTGTTGCGTGAAACCGCTGATAGTGACGTCGTAGTTGTGGGCCATCTTCCGAACCTGAAAAGGATATTTTCGCTTCTGTGCTCCACTGACAACCCCGAACTGCCGCATTTCGAGTGCGGAGGAGTAACCTCCCTGGAACTGCTGCAGCATGGAGAATTCAACTTCAGACCGGAGTGGACGCTGACATCCGATCAGGTGGGCAAACTTTCCGCGCGCCATTCAAAATAGTGCGCCGCGTTCAGGCGCAGCATGGGTTAATGCACGCTTTGCGCTCGGCACTAAAGGCAGACGAACGTGATTGTTGGCGCTGAAGATGTGCAGGATATGCTGCCACGGCGCCATCCAAATGCGTTATCGCGAGCGTACGGCAGTCAGCAACCGATCCGGAAAATTCGAGGAAAGACTGTCCGGTCTCATTTCGAGCACCCTGTTTATGTCCTCTTCTTTGTCCATGACCCATGGATGAACGGTACAGCCTTCTTCATGAACAAGCTTCACCGAATCCGGTTTCATCTTTTCCCAGCGCGGAAATAGAGCAGAGGCTCCGAATTCTTTCGCTATCTCCAGATATTCCTCAGGCGGATCAAGCGTCAGCAGACCTACCGTTATTTCCCGGTTGAGTTCCTTGAGCTTCGCTATTACTGAAGGATCGAATGAAATGAAAATTGCCTTCCTCAGCCATTCCTTTTTCCCGGAAACGGTTTTGATTATGTTTTCCTCGATATGAGGGTAGAAGTCAGTACCGTGTTTTACTTCAACCAGGGCTATGGCGCCTCCGCATATGTGTGTCAGCGTCTCTTCAAGCGTTGGAATCCTCTCTCCGGAAAACTTTTCGCCGAACCAGCTTCCGGCATCCAGCTTCTTTATGTCCCCTAACGTTG
Organism: Candidatus Sysuiplasma acidicola; assembly: GCA_019721035.1. Lineage (NCBI taxonomy): Archaea > Methanobacteriati > Thermoplasmatota > Thermoplasmata > Candidatus Sysuiplasmatales > Candidatus Sysuiplasmataceae > Candidatus Sysuiplasma > Candidatus Sysuiplasma acidicola. The sequence continues at coordinate 121,141 of JAHEAA010000005.1, read as the reverse complement.
TCGACATGACCATTCCTTCGCCGTCTGTCGTCCGATCGAGCGCCTCGTCATGAATCACGACTATTCTGTTATCGGCTGTCTGATGGATGTCAAACTCAACCGCATCGGCTCCCATTTCTATTGCGAGCGAAAATGACGACAGTGTGTTTTCAGGCGCATGACCTGCCGCTCCTCTGTGGCCGATGACAAAGGGGCTGGTTCTGTTTCCAGAATACGAGACAAAACTGCTTACTTCGCTCATTTGATCGCACTTGTATTTTCCCGGTTTCGACATGGATCGTAATACTTAACCATTGCGCAGAACTTCAATGCACTTCTATCGGCTATACCGCGCACGCCTATCGTGTGATCCCTCTCATAGTAATTTCGAGAAGAAGGAATGTCAAAATATAATAACAAGCAGTATGTTCGCGTACATGATTCGAACCAAAATGAAGAAGTGATATACGAAATGAAACTGGAACTGAATGATTTCTTCAGTGAAATCTACGAAAGTGGTAAAGACGGAATACCGAATTTCAAGATATATTCGGGCGGGAAATGGCATTTTCCCGAATCAGGTGAGTTTACTGATGTGATGAGTCCTATCGACAACAGCGTCATAGCTCGAATTTCTGCAGCTTCTGAAATAGATGCTGACAGGGTGCTCAATGACGCATATAAGGCAAAATCTCTGATACGCAGGATGCCTGCAATAGAACGCATGGGTGCAATGACCAAGGCTTCCAGGATCGTGGAAGAGAATTTTGCAGTTCTCCAGGATTCTATCGTCCTCAATAACGGAAAGACACTTGCCGATGCAAGCGGTGAAATAAATGCGACTATGCACAGGCTCTCCCTGACGTTCGAAGAGGCTCGCAAGATATTCGGCGACTACATACCGGGAGACTGGGCTGAAGAGAATATAGGCAAATACGCGCTGATAATCAGGGAACCGGTCGGTTTGGTTCTGGCCATCTCGCCGTTCAACTACCCGCTCTTCATAACATACACAAAAGTCATTCCAGCTCTTCTTGCAGGCAATTCGGTAATTGTGAAACCGCCGAGCGTTGATCCTATCCCGGCTATTCTGATGGCCAAGATCATGGAGGAGGCCGGACTGCCTTCCGGGTCAGTAAGCATCATCACCGGCAAGGGCGCGCTGGGAAGTTACATGGCCGAGAGTCCGGTCGTCGATGTAGTCACTTTTACTGGCAGCACAGAAGTCGGTAAGAATCTGACGAAGATATCCGGCATAAAGAAAATACACCTGGAGCTAGGCGGAAAGGGTGCCGCCATAATACTCAATGATGCCGATATTCCCTCCGCGGCTTCAAAAACACTTGCAGGATCGCTGAAGAATGCCGGTCAGCGGTGCGATGCCATAAGCCGTGTCCTCGTGCAGCGCGAGGTGTACCAGAAATTCTGCGGGCTGCTTGCTGAAGGGATACGGACATGGACAGTAGGCGATCCTAGGGACAAGAATACGAAGATAGGTCCTCTGATAAACAGGAGTGCCGTTGAGCATGTGCTTGGCCTGATAACCGATGCGGTGGACAAGGGTGCACAGGTCGTTCACGGCGGCAAGAGCGAAGGCAACTTCATGGAACCCACGCTCATACTCGACGTGCCGCTCGACGCACGGATCATGTGGGAAGAAACATTCGGCCCTGTCATACCTGTGCATCAGTTTGATACTGTGGACGAGTCGATTGAGATAGCAAACAGATCGGAGTACGGCCTGGACTCCGCCGTTTTCACAAAGGACCTTAACTCCGCATGGAAGGTGTCCAAGCGGCTTGAGGTCGGTGAAGTGACTGTCAACAGTTTCCCTGCCCACGGCGTGGGTTTCTTCCCGTTCGGCGGCGTCAAGGAGAGCGGTCTCGGAAGGGAAGGCATCGGATACAGCATCGATGAATTCACCAACATGAAGACCATAGTGTTCGACACGGCCGGCGGCAGAATATGGCAGTCAGAAGAGGAATCGCGCGAACTGCTCACAAACTCGAGAAGAACCAGGTGAATGTCTGAATAGGCTGCCGGCGAGCGTCTATCCTGATAATTCGGCCGCCATTCTGTAAATGAGTTCCCGTTGCGAACCGGATTTGACAATGGCGGATGCTACCAGCGCTCCGCTAGCCCCGAGCTCGATGGAGCGCCTCACGTCCTGTTCGCTGGATATACCAGCTCCTGCGATTACCGGCACTTCTCTGTTGATCTTCCTCACCGATTCGATTGCCCGTGTTATTATTTCGGGTTTGGCGGTCGAAACGGATATACCTGTGCCGATGAGTTCCGGCGGCTCTATTGCGACGATGTCCGGCTCGAGCGCGCTTATCGCCGCGACTGTGTAGACTGTATCTGCACAGACAGTTGCGTTCATACCGGTTCTCCGGCAGTTCTCCACAAGGAATTCTACTTCATGCAGTCTCAGCTTGTGCTCAGTGTGGTTCATCAGAATGCCAGTCGCTCCGGTTGCTTTAATCATCTCAGGAGAAGTGAAGCCCGTAAACGCTCCGGGTTTGTACGGGTCGCAGTGCTGCGCAAACGTCTCGGCACCCGTTTCAGCCACTTGCGAAAGCCACGGAACTGGCGGACAGACAACGACGGAAACACCATACTCCTCCGATGCACCTTTGGCAATCCTGCCTATCTCTACAGAACGGCTGCCGAATGCCTCCTCGTATCCTTTGAGATTTATTATCAGGTAGCGCTTGCCCTTCATGGAACTCAGTTGCATAATTCAAGACAGGAGCCGTATTTTATTATTGTCATGCTAGTCACGACTGTGCTTTGCGGCGATCCGATGATTCCTTCAGCACCCTGTGTGCCAGCGACGTCATTGTCTGCACGCGTCGACCAGTTTCTGCAGCAATGTCCTTATTGTCGCCTTGATGTCTTCATCTTTCAGATTGCCTTTTTCATCAAACTTATCTGCAGGATTGGAAATGAACACTTCGGGCATGTTTACCGGCCTCATGTTCAGAAAAACGAATGACTGTCTCAGACTGTATTGTGCCCGCGCGCCGCCTAGTCTGCCTCCGGAACTAATGAGTGCCACATGCTTGCCGTCAAAGCAGTTCTGCCCGTACGGTCTCGAGCCCCAGTCTATGACGTTCTTCAGGACGCCAGGGACGGAGTAGTTGTACTCAGGCGTGCTTATCAGCACGCCGTCGGCCTGGGATATCTTTCGCTTGAATTCAGCAACCGGCAGAGGTATATTTGACTCCAGATCCTGGTTGAACAGAGGTATGTCATAGATCTCGGCTATTTCCAGCGTGGATCCTTCCGGCATCAGACTCGACGCCGCTCCGAGAAGCATCCTGTTGAACGATCCTTTTCTGAGGCTTCCGCCGAAACCCGCAATCTTTATTTCTTTCATTGCGGAAAACCATCGGTATCAACTATTTGGCTTTTTTTCTGCCGCAGAGCGACTTAACATGCATCGTCCAGGCAAGGTGCGAAATTAGAGAAATCAATGGTGAGGTGATGTAATGATGGCAATTCTATTTGCTGTGTTCAATAATGAAATTCCACAGTTTGTCGTCGACTGGCAACACCGACACTCTTGGGAGTCTTACAAGCGGCGATGCGGAAAATTGACCTGCATCCTTGATCAGTCTGAGGGACACGCTCTTCCTGAATTTGTTCACCGGTCTTATTCTGACAACCCAGAATCCTTCGTCATCTCTGAAGGCATCGGATGTCGATTCGGCGAGCCCAGCAGCGGCTTTCTCATCACCCGTGTGGTAATAGATGATTTCATCACCCTTCTTCACGAGGCTCAGATTCCTGAGAGCCGTGTTATTTCGCACCCCGTCCCAGGTTGCCGTCCCGTCCATCTCCAGATGCTCAAAACTGTAATTTGAGGGTTCTTCCTTGAACAGCCATTTGGCCATGCCGATCAAATCCCGGGCGGCAATTTAAGCTGTTCGCATTTCGTTGTGTGGCACAGGTCCCCCCAGAGCGCTCCAATTCGTGTTGTCACGGCAGAGACATTTGCAACAGGATAATGTATAGAATCGGACAGAGGGAATATGTCCACGTTTTTATCTGCGCATATAAATGCACATATCTGAAGCCAGAAGAGCCGGCGTGTTCGGTATCGGCGGTTATACGGGAAACGAGCTACTGCGCATTATCGCCGGCCATCCTGGTCTCGAATTGTCGTTTGCACAATCGGCGAGCATGGCGGGCAAAAAAATCCGTAGCATCTATCCGTGGCTCAACAGTGAGGTTGTAGTTTCCGGCAGGGAGGACTTCGGCGAGGCGGACGGAATGGATGTGGCTTTCCTGTGCATGCCCGCAGGTGCGTCCATGAAGACAGTCCCGAAACTGATAGAAGCGGGCGTACGGGTTGTGGATCTCGGACCGGACTACAGACTGCACCCTGCTTCGCTCTTTGAACAGACGTACGGAATGCAGCATCTCGACGCGGTCAATCTCGAGAACAGCGTTTACGGGCTGCCTGAAATTAACAGGCGCATGATTTCCGAAGCAAGCATAGTCGCGAATCCAGGGTGCTATCCAACTGCAGCGCTGCTTTCGCTTCTTCCGATCGCGTCCTTAATCTCGGGGCCAGTTATCATAGATGCCAAGAGCGGCACGTCCGGCGCAGGAAAAGAGCCGTCGCAGTTCACACACCATTCGGAGATCGCAGGAAACATAGCGCCGTATAACGTTAACAGGCACAGGCACATGCCCGAGATAAGGGGCCTTCTTGACGAGGCGGCGGGAAGGAAAGTCAGTCTTACATTCGTCCCGCATCTTGTCCCGATCATACGGGGTATTGAAGAAACGATATATCTTCCAGGCACTGACGCGGGCGAAGTTGGAAAGAAGCTTGCTTCATTTTATTCGGATTCGCCGTTCGTACGTGCAGGTATTGAAGGGAGCCTGAACATGGTCAGCGGCACGAACCATTGCGTGATTGACGTCAGGAGCACACAGGACGGGACGATACTTCTCGTTTTCATTGATAATCTTATGAAAGGGGCCAGCGGGCAGGCCGTCCAGAACGCCAACATCATGCTGAACCTTCCGGAAACATCAGGGCTTCTGGCAGGCCCGACGGGCGTGGGTAGATAGAATTGAAAGTAATAGAAGGCGGCGTTACCGCGCCGGCAGGTTTTTCCGCCTCGGCGGGAAGAGGAGGGCTGAGAAAGTCGGGAAAGAACGACATTGCCCTGATTTACTCGGGAAAGGTCTGCAACACCGCAGCTGTGTTCACATCAAACAGGCTCAAGGCTGCACCTGTCCTTGTCACTGCCTCCATTATTTCTGCCGGGAAGCGCAGAATCAACGGCGCTGTCATCAACAGCGGAAACGCCAATGCACTGACAGGCGTGAGGGGGATTAGAGACGCAAAGCAGATGGGCGCATATGCGGCAAAGCTTCTCGGCGTCCCTGCCGGAAAAATGACCGTTTTCTCCACAGGAGTAATCGGCCAGTTTCTTCCGATGAAGAAGGTCTATGCAGGCATCAAGGACGCCGTTTCCTCTCTGTCCGATTCTCTTTCCGCGGGCACAAAGGCGGCAGAAGCCATAATGACAACTGACAAAACCAGAAAGGAGGTTGCCGTTGAACAGACACTTTCCGATGGCCGCAGGATAAGAATAGGAGGCATGACCAAAGGTTCAGGAATGATTGCTCCGGATATGAAGGGTCTTCACGCAACGACTCTGACCTTTGTAACAACGGATGCTCCCGTTTCCAGCCGCTATCTCCAGAAGTGTCTTGACAGTTACATTGAGGACACATTAAACATGGTCTGCATCGACGGAGATCAGAGCACAAATGATTCTGTGCTTGTGCTGTCCAACGGTTCTGCAGGCGGACCCTCCATTCGCAACGATCCGATGTTCGAAGAAGCCTTTGGTTATGTCATGCACCAGCTCGCGCGCATGCTTGCCATGGATGGCGAGGGAGAGACGAAGCTGCTGACGGTAGAAGTCAACGGTGCAAGAAATGTGCAGCAGGCAAGACTCGCCGCAAGAGCCGTGGTCAAATCAAATCTGGTAAAGTGTGCGGTCTTTGGCGGCGATCCCAACGTTGGCCGCGTAGCCGCGGCACTGGGCAGCTCGGGTTGCGATATCGATTTTTCAAAACTCGATGTATCGATAGGCGAAGACAGGAAATATCCTGTGATTTCGTCCGGCATAGTTTCGGATAAACCCGGAAGGGCCGCGAATCTGATGAGGAAGAGGGAAGTGAAATTCACAATCGAATTGCACAAGGGAAAGGGCAGCGCTGTAGCGCTGGGATGTGATATGAGTTATGGTTATGTCAGGATTAACTCGGCATACACAACTTAGGAATGATGACGTTACCGTCATAAAATTCGGCGGCGCCGCAATACAATCAGCAAGTGCCATCGACGAAATTGCCACGGCTGTGGGAGAAGGTCTGACACGGGGTGGCCGTATCGTCATAGTGAACGGCGGCGGGAAAGAGATTGACGAGCTCTGCAAACGACTGTCGATTGAGACGGCCAAAGCCGGCGGCCTCCGCATAACGACGCCGGATGTGCTGGAAGCAGTTCAGATGTCTCTCTCAAAGAAGTCCGCTGAGATTGCACTTTCGCTTACGAGACTGGGCATTACGGCCATTCCTCTTCCTGCGTTTTCCGGCGGAATGGTTACATGCAGACGCAGGGAGCGCTCGAACGACGGTATAGATTTAGGGCTCGTAGGGCAGATTGTTTCCGTCAACAGAAAGATACTGGATGCTCTATTCGACATGAAGGCCGTTCCGGTCATTTATCCGCTCTGTGCCGACGGTTCCGGCACGCTGTATAATGTAAATGCTGACGAAGTTGCCTCGTCCGTAGCCTCGGCGCTCCGTGCATCAACGCTGCTGCTCATGACGGATGTGCCCGGCATAATTGTCAACGCCAATGTGCTGAAAAGCATACGTTATGAAGATATACGCCCTCTGCTCGCGAGCGGAGATATCCGCGACGGGATGTTGCCAAAGATCAATGCCGCGGGCAGTGCAGTGATGTCTGGCGTGGAAAGAGTCTGTATAATGGGCAGCAGGCCGGACAGCCTGTCTGCATTTTTCAGGGAGGGAATTCTGAATGGCACAGAAATACGGGTTTGAAATGGCTCATACAGAGCATCAGAAAGGCGGAGACCTTTTGTCCGTTTACAAAAGGCAGAACGTCTCCTTCGTGCGTGGAAAGGGCGCCAGACTGTGGGACACTTCAGGTAAAGAGTATGTCGATTTTGTCGGCGGCATCGCCGTCAACGTCGTCGGTCACGGCAATCCGAAGCTCGTTGCGGCGATATGCAACCAGGCGAGCAATCTCATACACACATCCAATCTTTATGAAGTGGAAAACCAGGCGAAGCTCGCGTCAAGACTCGCGAAGGTTTTCCGCGGAAGGCAGATGAAATCATTCTTCTGCAACAGCGGTGCGGAGGCGAATGAAGCTGCGCTGAAGTTTGCGGTCAAGGCCACCGGCAGGAAGAAGTTCATTGCAGCCCACAACTCTTTTCACGGAAGAACTCTTATGGCCCTGTCTGTCACTGGACAGCCGAAATACTGGAAAGGTTTCGAGCCGCTCATCTATGGAAATGTGGATTTCTTCGATTACGGCTCCGCATCCTCGCTCAGGTCAAAACTTGACGGAGATGTAGCCGCAGTGATTATCGAACCAATTCAGGGAGAAGGCGGTGTGGTCGTGCCGCCCGAAGGCTTCCTCAGTGAAATAAGCGAAGCCGTGCATGCAAATGGTTCTCTTCTCATCATGGATGAAGTTCAGACGGGCATGGGAAGGACCGGCAGGATGTTTGCGCATCAGTGGGAGAAGCAATGCTCACCGGACATAGTCACCGTCGCAAAGGGCCTGGCCGGGGGTGTGCCAATCGGCGCTGTCATTCTTAACGCTCAAACAGCGGAGCGCATCAACGCCGGCGACCACGGTTCGACCTTCGGCGGAAACCCGCTTGCTTCCGCGGCGGCACTCGCTACGCTGGATATTATCGAAAGTGACGGATTCATGGACAGCGTCTTGAGGAAGGGCGATGCGCTGACATCGGGTATTACGGAATCGTTCGCCGGCAGGCCATTTTTCGAAACAGTCCGCGGCAGAGGACTGATGATTGGTGTGCAGCTGAATGCCGAATACGCAAAAAAATTCGCGGAATTCGCGTTCAGCAGGGGCTTCCTCGTAAATGTGGCACACGATTCGGTGGTCAGACTGGTGCCACCGCTCGTTGTCACGGAGGATGATATCGCCGCCTTCGTTGCGATGACAAAGAGTTTCGTGACCACGGTCAAGTGATGCGTGTGTGAGTGCGATACGCGGAAAAGCCCGATTGTGTGATGACATCACGTTCAGGGCGCTCAGGTTAGTTTTTTAACTGAAAATGGTATACGACGCCCCGATATCACTTTGACCGAGAAGACTTCAGCGGAGATCACCAGGGATTACATAGGTCAGCATCCAAGCATAATGGACTGCCTGTCATACGATGTTGTTAATTTTTCTGCGCTCGCCAGAAAGATAATGGAGGAGACAGGCGCTAAAAACGAAGAGGCAGTCATGGTGGCCTGCAGGCGCTTTCAGCAGGAGTTACACAACCGCAAGGCCAGAGAAATGAATATAATGGCGACCATCCGCAACAGCCGCGTGCGGATGAAGTCAAAAGTTTCCATTATTGCCGCACGGAACGAGCCCAGGACGCTTCAGGCTCTCCAGCGCATACAGCAGAATGCGCTGTCTAGAAACAACAGCATGTTTACTGTGCAGCAGGGGAGCAAGGTGCTGACGATAATTCTTGACGAGGAGATGGTTGAAGAAACGCTCGCAATCCTCGACAGGGATCTTGTGACTGAGATCATACACAGGCTGAGTGAAATAACGGTCCAGAGTCCGGAATCCATTGTGGGGACGCCTGGCGTGCTCGTTCGATTTTCTTCGGCACTGGCGGAGGAAGGAATAAACTGCCTTGAAGTGGTGAGCTGTAACACCGAATCCACGTTCGTTGTCAGCGAGTCCGACGTGCTCAGGGCATACAATATTCTCAGCCGTCTGGTGAGCTGAAGACTGTTTTTGTCTATTTTCAGACTCTATGCCGTGATTCAGTCGTACAGTTTACATCACAATTAACAGCAGTCCGGCGGATGCGCTTGAAGGTGCATTATTTGAAGTCATCAAAGGAAAGCAAAATCGCCGTCCTGGCATACTCGGGCGGTCTGGATACGAGTGTGGCTATACGGTGGATCAAAGAAAAGTACTCTGTTGATGTGATTACTGTATCTGTGGACGTTGGCCAGAAGGAGGATCTGAAGGAAGGCGCAGAAAGAGCTCTTTCGAACGGGGCCATCGACGCGGCCGTCATCGATGCTAAGGATGAATTCGCAGAAGACTACGTTGCTCCGGCAATTAAAGCGAATGCGCTATATGAGGGCAAGTACCCTCTCAGCACCGCGCTCGCAAGGCCCCTTATTGCGGCGAAGATAGCGGATGTGGCGAAGAAGTACGGGGCGGATTATGTAGCCCACGGCTGCACGGGGAAGGGCAACGATCAGGTGCGTTTTGAATTCACGTTCGCCGCCATGGACCCTTCTCTGAAGGTCATAGCACCAATCCGTGAATGGAACATGAACAGGGAGGATGAGATTGAGTACGCAGCCAGGCACGGCATCATGCTGAAGAAATCTCAGCCGTCCAGATTCAGCACAGACGAGAATCTCTGGGGTCGGAGCATCGAGGGAGGCGAGCTGGAAGACCCCTCCGTCGAACCGCCGGAGGAAATATATGAATGGACGTCGCATCAGGATCTCTGGCCGGACACTCCGGCCCGAATCACTTTAGGATTCTCAAAGGGCGTGCCTGTATCGCTCAACGGCAGCAGGATGAAGCTGTCGAGGCTGATAAGGGAGGTCACCGCCGTTGCCGGTCTGAACGGCGTCGGCAGAATAGATCATGTCGAGGACAGGTTTGTGGGCATCAAGTCGAGGGAGAATTATGAGTGCCCTGCTGCAACGGTAATACTACAGGCACACAGGGCGCTGGAGAGTCTCGTACTGTCAAGGGAAGTCAATCTGTTCAAGCCGCTCGTGGAGGCGAAGTTCTCCGAACTCGTCTATAACGGTATGTGGTTCACCGAGCTCAGAACCGCAATTGAGTCATTTCTGGACAAAACGCAGGAGCATGTTACCGGTGAAGTGAAGGTCATGCTGTTCAAGGGAAAATCAACGGTCACCGGCACTTCTTCTGAATATTCGAAGTACGAGTCGAGACTCTCCACATACGGCAGGGGCGACACATTTGATCAGAAGGCTGCGGAAGGTTTCATCTATATTGCAGGACTCCCTATGAGGGGAACGGCAGCCGGGGAGTTGAAAAAGGCGGATGTCAGAAAAGAAACTCTGGAGCGGAAGGTTCAGCGATAGTCTCAATCCTGACGCACTGGATTTTTCATCCTCTCCCGAGGATTTCAAGCTGTTCAAGCACGACATCGTTGGCAGCATCGCTCATGCTGGCGGGCTCAGGCGCGCTCGCCTGCTCACGCCTCAGGAGTTCGCCGAAATAAAGACCGGCCTTGCGGCGATATACCGGGAGAACGCTTCCGACCCCGGTCTTTTCCTGAAGGGTGAGGAGGATGTTCACATGGCCGTCGAAAGCCGCCTGACAGCCATGCTACCCGTCGCCGGACAGAAGTTGCACACAGCGAGGAGCAGAAACGACCAGATTGCACTGGACCTGCGTCTTTATGTCAGGGAGCAGACATCTGAGACGGCACGCATGGTAGCCGCGCTGCAGAAGACGCTGCTGAATGTTGCAAGGGCGCACCGCAGGACGGCGATGCCGTCGTACACACACCTGCAGAGGGCACAGCCTGTCTTCCTGTCCCATCACATGCTCGCACATTTCTGGCGTTTTGAGCGTGATTTCGACAGGCTCAGGGGGAACGGCCGCAGGATGGATGTGTCCCCCCTCGGCGCCGGAGCCATCGCAGGCACAAGCCATCCGATTGACACTCGCTACACGGCGGAACTGCTCGGTTTCAGCAGGCCCTTTTCAAATTCAATGGATGCCACATCCGACAGGGATTTCGTTATCGATGCATGCTTCGCGAACGCCATGCTTGGACTTCATCTCAGCTCGATTGCAGAGGAAATGGTGTTGTGGAGCAGTGCGGAATTCTCCTACATCGAGCTGCCCGATTCTCTTTCCACCGGCAGCAGCATAATGCCGCACAAGAAGAATCCGGATATGGCAGAACACATCAGGGGGAAGAGTTCTTCGCTCTTCTCCGCCCTTTTCGAAGTGATGTCCATACTGAAATCCCTGCCCGTGGGCTACGCGAGCGATATGCAGCATACAAAGAGACCGCTTTTCAGATCATTTGATACGCTATCCTCGATGCTTTCAATGGTTTCCGCACTGCTGACGGGCGTCAGATTCAACAGCGAGGCGCTGCGCCTGTCAGCTTCTGACGATTTTTCCTTTTCGGTGGAAGCCGTGGACATGCTGGTGAGGGCGGGCATGCCCTTCAGGGAGGCTCATGAAACAGTAGGCAGGGCGGTGAAAGCATCGCTCGACTCCGGCAGGAGTTTCAGGGAGACGCTTTCGGAACAGGGAACCATCCTGCCTGCAGGCGCTTCCGAGGCGATAGAGATGAGATCGTCCAGGGGAGGCAGCAGCAGCGCTCGAATTACAGAACAGCTTCGCGACGCCGCCGAAGCGCTCGCTGCCGAACAGGCATGGGTCCGGCGGGAGACCGGCAGACTGTCGTCGATTGAACGCAGGCTGCTTCGATGAAGCACGCGGAGGCAGGTGTGCTACAGATCGTTACGGAAGAATGATTAGCCTAGATGCCCTTTGCTCAATTGATAATATGGTGACGCTCGAGTGCCGTCAATGCGGCATGTCGTTCCAGAATTATGAGGGATGGATGCTCCACGGAGCGGTCAGGCATCTCTCCTGCCCTGCGGATAACATCTCATTCAAGTCGCTGGATGAAGCCAGGGAACACGCATCTTCCAGTCACCGCATAAGCCTCTGAACTCGTCTCAATGCTTACGCTCCTGGCTGTGCATGCGCGCCTGTGCTTCTCATGCTGTTTCAAGTCCGCTACTTTCCTGTAAGATCTCTCCGGACAATTTCAGACTTCAGAAGCTGTATTGCAAATGCAGGATCCACCCCTTTCGGGCAGGCAACCGAGCACGCACCTGCAAACTCGCAGTCCCAGACGTCCTCCAGCTTGTCCACCATGTCCAGCCTCGCGGCGCCAAGCTCATCCCTGGAATCGGAATAGTATCTCTGAACCTGCGACAGCGCCTGCGGGCCGATAAAGCGCGGATTGATGTTGACAACCGGACAGGCATCTACACACAGGCCGCACATGATGCAGTAGGAGAAAGGCAGGTACTTGCTGAGTTCCTCCTTCGACTGAGGATATTCCTTGTCGGCGAGATACTTTTCCTCCTCATCTTTTCTGACTATGTGCGGCTTAATGCGCTTATGCCGTGCGAAGAAATCGTCAAAGTCGGTCACCAGATCCCTGAGAAGCGGATGTCCCAGCATCGGCGACACTTCAATCCTGTCTTCCTTCAGGTTCTGCAGTATGTTTGTCTCGCATGCCAGCACAGGTTTTCCGTTGACGACCATGGCACACGATCCGCAGATGCCCATTCTGCAGCTGTACCGCATTGACAGTGTATTGTCCTGCTCCTGTTTGATATCAATCAGCGCGTCGAGCACCGTTGAGAAGTGATGTACCCTCGTCCTGAAGGTATGACTGTCGAGTGAACCGGTAGACGGGTTGAATCGCTTCACGACAATCTCAACAGACTTCTGTCCTTCGCCGCCGGCTGCCGCTTCCTGCACATGGGTCTCCGACGCTCCTTCCTTAAGCTCAATGAAGTGGGCAGGCTTTTCGTTCTCAAGAAACACGTCCCTGAATCCCATGATCCCGAAGATGATGAGGCCGAGCATGATCAGCGACAGCAAGATCCTCGAGACTGAACCCGCATGTGCCAGCAGCGCTATGAGGTAGAGATACAGCAGGACAGGCACGCCGAGCATCGGTGCGTACACCGTTGCGATTGAAATCCATGATCTCTTCATTGAATCACCACCCCGTTTTTCAGAGGACCACCGCCGCAAAGATGAAAAAGCCGACGACCCAGATCAGCAGCACGACGTATGGAATGTAGCCCATGAAACCCGCATCCTTGCTGCCGCTTCTCATCGAACTCAGATATGATTCATTCAACTTCCCGAACGCTATTCCTCCACTCCCAACAAGGACAAAGGCCTTTGCAGATTCGTAAACCTGGGATGTGAGCAGCAGCCAGACAATTACGAGCATTATCTTCCATGCCATTTCCAGCGAATGTAAGCCGAGGCTCAGCATGAACAGAACGACTGTTATGGTTGATGCGATTATGAGCAGCCTGTACGAAATCAGATGGTAAAACGCTTCTCTGTCAAAAGCGGTAAGCCTGCCGAGATTCCCGATGCTTCCGCGCGCATCATACGTTTTCTTTTCCATGTCAGTACACCCTCTCCTGCGGCTCCCACCTCGTGAGCGTAACAGGAATGTATTCAATCTTGACTCCCTTTTTACCCCTGGATGCAATCGTGTGCTTCAGCCAGTTGGCATCATCCCGTTTCGGATACTCTATCATTGCATGGGCACCCCTGCTTTCCTTCCTTCTCAATGCACCCTCAACTACAACTTCGGCAAGGTCTATCAGATTCTCGACCTGCAGCGCATCCCTCAGGTTTGTGTTGTATGCCGTTCCCCTGTCTGTAACGTGTATGTCTGCATACTGTTTTCTTATCTCCTTAATAGCGGCTGATGCTTTCTGCAGTTCATCGCTCCTTCTGTACACATAGACGAGTTCGTCCATTGTGTTCTGCAGCTTCGTCTGCAGTTCGTACGGATTAACGGATCCTCCGCCTTCGAGCAGCGCATTGACCCTCTTCTCCTCCGCCTCTCCCTGGCGCACGATTTCAGCACCGTCCGCTCTTCCTCCGATGCTGTTTACATAACCCGGCACAGCTTCTCCAGCAAATCTTCCCCATACGGAGCACTGACTGAGCGAATTGCTTCCCAGCCTGTTGGATCCGTGCACGCTCACACAGCCGCACTCTCCCACGGCCCAAATGCCGCCTGCAGGCTTGCCAGTTGCTCCAGCCATAACTTCGCCTTTTATGTTCGTGTGTATGCCGCCCATGGTGAAGTGTGCTGCCGGTCTTATCGGCAGGGGCTCCTTGTGCGGATCTATGTTCAGCATCTTGATTGACAGCTCCTTTATCATAGGGAGGCGCTCATCGAGAAGTCTTCCGTCAAGATGAGTGAGATCAAGGTGAACATATTTCATTCCCGTTTCTTCATGCGTGAAGCCGTTACCCTGTCCGATCTCAGTGACTATTGCCCTTGAGACTATGTCCCTCGGAGCAAGTTCCATCTTGCTCTTCGCATACTTCTCCATGAACCGCTCATTCTTGTTGTTCCTGAGATATCCACCCTCTCCCCTGGCAGCCTCAGTAATCAGTATGCCGCTCGGGACGAGTCCCGTCGGATGAAATTGAACAAATTCCATGTCCTTCAGCGGAAGCCCGGCACGATATGCCAGTGCTATCCCGTCACCGGTACTGGAATGGGATGTTGTGGTGAACCCGTATATTCTGGAAAAACCGCCGGTGGCAATAACACAGGCACTGCCTTTGAAAAGCTTCATGGCGCCCGTCGAAAGGTCAATTGCGAACAGACCGGTAAACCTCTGCCCGTCAAGGAAGATCTTTGTCGCGAAGTGTTCGTGAAAGACTTCGATATTTTCGAAACCCGTCACTTCATCATAGAGTGCCCTCATCATGAAGAACCCTGTTTTATCGGCGGCAAATGCAGTTCTCGGAATGCTCATGCCACCGAAAGGACGCTGCTGTATCTGTCCTGCATCGTTGCGATTCCACGCAACGCCTATGTGGTCGTAGAACCTTATTTCGTTTGGCGCATTCTCCACGAGCAATTCAACGGCGTCCTGATCGGCGAGGTAGTCTGAACCCTTGACGGTGTCATATGCATGGAGTTCCTTGGAATCCTTGTTAGTTTCCGGATAGAGGACGCCGGAAATGCCTCCCTCGGCGGACACGGAATGGCTCCTCATTGCATGCAGCTTGGTAACAATAGCAATCCTCAGCTTTTTCTTGCTCTTCAGGCTGGCATGAATCGCGGTAGTTAGCCCTCCGAGGCCGGAACCGAGAATTATCACATCATACTCCAGAATTTCCATATCACTCAGACAAAAAATAAGATAATGGTCTTAAGCTTAAAACTTTTTATTACTCATTATTGTATATATTGTATTGTATTTTCAAAGTGTATGTGCCGTGTCTGTTTGAGCAAAGGTTAATAACCACACGCAAATCTTCCATGTCGGGTATCTCATTGGGTACTGAAGTGCGCAAGAAATGCGTGAGATGCGGCGAACTGAAATACGACGATTATCCCAAAGGCAAGTTCTTCCATACCGAGAATCTGTATATCCTGGGTTGGTGGTGTGACGAATGCCTCAAAAAAACGTCAAAGGAAGATGTGGAGAAATGGGTGGAAGAGAGGACTGCAGCTGCCGCCGGTAAGTATGATAAAATTTTTCAGCATTATAAGGAACATCTGGTCCCCGGCCAGGATGAATGAATGGTGTAAGGCATTTCACCTGTAAACGGTGCCGGGAACGAGTCTCTTTTCCCTCATCTCCGTCCGGATACCGTTTATCCTGACGGTTTCTGCCTCGACGGCCAAATTGCACATGGGCCCGCAATCCATTTCGCTCTTAAGGCAGAGTTTGTCGACAGCGTGTATCATCAGCGCGGCAGCCCGCGTATCAGCCATTCCGTTCCTGGTCTCCGCCAGAAGTGCCACAGTGGTCATATTGTGTTTTATGCCCTCACGCAGAAGCAGTCCTGGTATTCCGGATACTACGCCCTCCTCCATGATCTCTATTCCTGCGTTCCTGAGCATTTCCATGCCGCCTTCCGATGATGATGTGCCATATATCGACATCTCCTCAGGCACGTCTCCTTCTCTTTCGACCATCATTCCCTGGGGAGAAAGTATGAGTTCGGCGTCAATGGACTTTGCCCATTCTGTAATTTCGCTGGCGATTTTCCTGACACCAGCTTCAGGTGCAGGTATTTCTGAATGTATTACTGCAATCTTTGTGCCATTGGGCAATATTCCTCCATGAACGGTTACAGCCGGCACGGGCTTGCTTTTTCTCACGATTGTTACAGGAGGCATCGATTCCAGCTCCAGTGGCAACATTTCCCTGAGGCTGAAGAAATCTATGATGTACCTGGAGGTAATGGACGATATGCCGCCTATGCCCGGGAAACCCTCTATGATGACGGGCCCTCTTTCGGTCTTGTCCGCTCCGGTGGACGGTCTTTTCATAAGGCGAAGAGTGCATTGTTTTCCATTAAAAGCTAATCTGAAAAAACATTCAGTTTGATAATCAAGACATCGCACAGGGTTTTTGACACGTCTGGATGTAGGCAGCTTTCGCGATGCGCATTTGTTCTTGACAGTTTTTCTTTTGCGAAACTCACTGTGTTAAGGATTTATATTGCCACGATTGATGGTTGGAAAAACGGCAAACTGATACCAATGGGTGCAGAGACGATAAATGCTTCAAAAGGAAAGGCAAGCACTATTTTCAAGTCCGGTATATCTGGAAGAGCTATGAACAGGCTCAACAGGCACTTCTATCTTCCCGGAAATGCCTGGATTCTCACAAGCACATCCGCCGTGTGGTCCATCGGAGGCGCAATGGCATCTCCGTACCAGTCACTGTTTTACTACTCGATTGGCGCGTCGGCTATTCTCATCGGCTATTTTGCCGCCATAACATCGCTCGTCACGGCGGTCGCACAGCTCATTGGAGGCTATGTGGGCGACGTCTGGGGAAGGAAAAGGGCAATCATCCTTTTCAGTTTTGTAGGCGTCCTCAACAATTTCATTTATTTCATGGTGCCGGACGCATTCTGGCTTTACATACCGGTAATGGTCGGCTCCATCTCCGGAATCTACGGTCCGCTCTTTACGACGTCACTGACAGAATCGATGGAACCGGAAATGAGGCCAAGGGGCATTGCTTCGTACTCGTTCGTCAACACGATTCCGGCAGTGTTTGCGCCGTATCTCGGCGGCCTCATGATACTTTATTTTGGAAACCTGGAGGGTATACGCTATTCTTTCCTGATTGCAGGAACGTTCGGCGTTCTAGCCATAAGCTATCGGGGCTTGAAGCTCAAAGAGAGTCATATTGCATCCGAATCGCCGAATTTCGTTCAGTTCTGGAAATCACTATTCCATGATACGCGAGTCGCACTCGCGAGGACAGGACGGGATGCGAAACTTCTTCTTGCATATTCGACTGTAGCCGCTTTCGCGGTAGGGCTCACATCCTCGTTTTCAGTGCTGTATTTCATACAGTCACTCCACTTCCGTCCGTACGTATACGGCATAATGGTAGGGCTGTCCGCACTCGTTATACTTCTACTCCTCTTTCCTGCCGCAAGGATGGTCGAGCGCTTCGGCCTGAAGAAGTCCGTGGTCCTTTCGTCTCTGTCGGTTCCGCTGAACCAGCTCTTCTTCACCAAGGCAAAGGACATGGACGAACTCGTCACATGGAGTGTTGTAGGCGGCACGGGTAACGCACTGCTGGGTCCACCCCTAACGTCCCTGCAGTCGGATCTAATTCCGCGCGTCATGCGGGGCAGGATAATGGCTATGTTCAGCGCCCTCCCGCTGATGCTCTCCATACCTGCCCAGATCTTGGGCGGTTACCTCTACTCAATAGAACCCATTCTGCCTTTTGTCATATCCATTCCGGTGTTCTTCGGCGCAGTCCTGCTGCTGTTGAAAATACGTGAACCCAAGACGCTTGAAGACTGAGCCTCGAAGACGGCAATCGCGCCGTGCATAGCGAAATCGCATGCTGGCGCACGGTTCCAGCTTCAACATTACACTCTGCCTCCGCGCATGATTCCGAGATATATTTTAACAATATTCTCCGTCTGATTCAAACATTAGACGTTACGCCGCAGAGCCGAGTCTTAGAAATATACTTATAAGAGTCAATCCTAATCGAAAAAACATGAACTACGGGCCCTATGTCCCAGTCTTCATTTTTGCAGCGATATCTGTAGTTTTTGTGTTCGTGGGCCTCATCTTTTCCTCGCTGCTGCGTCCTTCGAAGAAGGAGCCTCTTAAGGAGACTACATATGAATGCGGCGAAGTGCCCATAGGCGACACCCGTATTCAGTTTCATTTCCAGTACTATATGTTCGCCCTGATCTTCGTCATTGCCGATGTACTTACTGTCTTTCTTGCGCTCTGGGCATACACATTCTCCTCCATGCCGATGGAGGCAAAACTTATGATGTTCCTGTTCACGGCGCTTCTCACGATAGGTATACTGTACGCGCTGAAGAAGGAGGAAGTTATCTGGATCTGAAGTCGACGGCAGAAAGCAGGAATCAGCCCAACGCTCCAAGCGCGATAGCAATGTCGCACGATACATTCATGAAATGGAGCGGCGAAGTGGCTGAGATGGTGAAGCAGAGGCAGGAAGCCACTCATTCCAGGCAGAACAAGCTTACAGGTACAGTTTTCAACTGGGCGGCACGGAATGCCCTGTATCCTCTTCATTTCGGTATCGCATGCTGTGCGATGGAAATGGCTGCGGCAGCCGCTCCAAGATTCGATGTGGAAAGACTGGGCGTGATATTCTGGAATTCTCCGCGGCAGTGCGATGTGCTCCTTCTCAACGGCTGGATTTCTATGAAACTCAAGCCCGTTCTCACACGGCTATACGAGCAGATGCCTTATCCGAAGTGGGTGATATGCATGGGTGAATGCACAATATCCGGCGGCCCGTGGTGGGACTCGTACAACATAGTCAGGGGCGCGGACACTTTCCTTCCTGTAGACATCTATATTCCGGGATGCCCGCCGAGGCCGGAGGCGCTGCTCGACGGCATACTGAAACTGCAGAACAAGATAAGGGGAGAGAAAGAAAAATTCATGATACCTCGCTGAGGCATATAACATGTCTACACCAACAGTTGTTATTGCAAAGAAGGAGGATTATTCAGGTCTCGGCCTTACCGACGTAAGAAGCGCGGATGATATTGTCAATGATATCAAGTCGTCCTTTCCCGGCATTGATGTCAGGGTGAAGACGGCACACAGGCTCGAGGCAAACAAAGTGCCGAGGGAGAAGTTTCTGGAGTTCTGCACCTTTCTGAAGGAAAAACAGGATTTCGATCATCTCACGTGCATGGGCGGCAACGATCTCAGGCGGAGCTGGGAAGTCTTCTATCACATAAGTTCATACAGGAACAGATGCCTCATTCAGATCAGGTGCGAACTGCCCAGGGACGACCCTTCTGTGGAAAGCGTCAGTCTGCTGTGGGGCGGCGCGAACTGGCACGAGCGCGAAACATTCGACATGTATGGCATCGTGTTCAGGAACCACCCGAAGCTCGAACGTGTCCTGACACCTGAAGGAACTGATTTCTTCCCCTTCAGGAAGGACTTCAAGTCGATGGATCACTGGAAGATAGACTGGGAGAACAAGGGCAAGAGACCGCCTCCCCAGACACTTTCGGCCGATGATGAAAGGAAATTCGGTGATGCAGATGGCTGAAATGTGGATAAACATGGGGCCGCAGCATCCGTTCACTCATGGCCTGTGGACGCTCAAAGTCAAGGTCGATGGCGAAACAATTGTGGATGCAGAACCAGTGATTGGCTATCTGCACAGGGGATTCGAGAAGCTGTGTGAGAACAGGACGTACCCGCAGATAGTGCCCATCTGTGACAGACTGTGCTACGTTGCATCGATGAGCTGGGACCATGTGTATGTGTCGGCCGTGGAAAACATGCTGGGCATTGCTGTGCCGCAGCGCGCCGAATACATCAGAGTAGTTGCGCTCGAGATACAGCGCATTGCTTCGCACCTCGTATGGCTCGCGTCATTCATGACAGATCTCGGTAATCTCACGGCATTCCTCTATGCCATGAGGGAAAGGGAAATGTTCATAGACATGCTGCAGGCACTCTGCGGCGCAAGACTCACTTACAATTACCCGAGAATCGGCGGCGTTTCCCAGGATATTCCAAAAAACTTTCCTTATCAGTGCCTGAAACAGCTGGACCTGTTCGAAAAGAGACTGAGTGAATATGAATATCTGATTGAGGAGAGCGAGGTATTCAGAATCAGGACGCAGGGCGTAGGCTATCTCAGTCCTTCTGATGCAATTAATCTGGGCGTCACCGGTCCTCCGCTGAGGGCCGCCGGTGTTCCGATCGATTTGAGGAAGCACGATCCTTACTCGGCGTATGCCGATTTTGATTTCAACATATGCGTGGAAAAGGATTCGGATGTATTTGCCAGGTACAGAGTGAGAATCAACGAGATGCGCGAGAGCTGCAGCTTAATCAGGCAGGCACTCAAAAAGATGCCTGCAGGGCCGGTACTGGGGAAGGTGCCGAGGCATATACCGAAAGCTGATGGATGGGCAAGGACAGAAGACCCGCGCGGGGAAGCGTTTTTCTATGTACAGGGTGACGGCACCGACAGGCCGTACAGGGTCAAGATCAGAAGCCCGATTTTTGTCACAGTATCCGCTTCGCCGGTGATGCTCCGCGGTTACAAGCTCGCCGACGTTCCATCCATAATGGGAAGCCTGGACATGTGTCTGGGTGAATCGGATCGGTGACCGAATGAACTACCTGTACTTCATTTCGAACTCGATTGCCTCTCTGCTTCTCGGTCTTGTGGGTCTTGGTCATGATGCGCTACTTGCATATGTCCTCACATGGGTAATAGCATCGGTCTTCCTGCTCGTCGTTGTTCTCGTCAACGTCATAGTGATGATATACGTTGAGAGAAAGGAGCTTGGCAGATTCATGGATCGCAGGGGTCCGATGGTGGTGGGTCCTGCCGGCTTTTTCCAGAATTTTGCGGATGCGTTCAAGTTCCTCGTCAAGGAAATGATTCTTCCGGAGAGTGCGGATTCGCTCGGATTCAACGGAACGCTTGTGATTATCGTCGCGTCATCACTGCTCATTCTCGCCCTGGTGCCGCAGGCTCCAAACTTCTTTTTTGTCAATTCAGATCTCGGGCTGCTTCTTGCATTCGCGGTTTTCGCAATCGAACCCTTCGCCGTTGTAATCGCAGGCTGGGCCTCAAACAACAAATATTCACTGCTAGGCGGTTTCCGTTCCACCGCTCAGATGATGAGCTACGAGGTGCCACTGCTCATTACCGTCATTTCTGTCGCCGTGCTGGCAGGCAGCTTCAACTTCGTCACGATTGTGAATCTGCAGGCCGCCCATGTATGGTACGCGATACCGCTCATAATCGGTTTTGTAGTGTTTCTCATAGCCATGGTAGCGGAGATCGAGAGGATACCGTTCGACACGCCCGAAGCAGAGGCAGAACTCGTCCACGGCTGGATGACCGAATATCCGGGCATTAAGTTCGCAATGTTCCAGCTCGCTTCCTACGTCCGCTCATTCGCTGGCGCAGCGATAATGGTCCTCCTGTTCCTGGGCGGCTGGACCGGCCCCCTGCTGCCGCCGATTGTCTGGTTTTACATTAAGGTGTATGCGGTCTTCACGCTCTTTGTGTGGCTCCGCGGCTCCCTACCGAGGGTGCGCATCGATCAGGTGCTGAACATCGGCTGGAGAAGTCTTCTGCCGCTGTCGCTGCTCAATATCCTTATAGCTGTTTTGTTCAAGTCAATGGGGTTGTTCTGAAATGGCACAATCGTCTAACAGGAAGAGAATAGGACTGATGGACTATGCTTTCAAACCGATGTGGATTTCGCTGAGGACGCTCCTCAGGACTTCTCTTGCCGGAGGCAAGCCGAATACCATTCTCTACCCTGAAGAGAAAATGGAACTCGCGGATGATTTCAGGGGAGAGCTGGGTCTCGTCATGGAGAGATGCGTCGGCTGCGAATCGTGTGCGAGAGTGTGCCCCAACAAATGCCTGGACATGATGCTCGACGAGACAGGTGCCGGAGTGACAAAATGGATGCCCGCACTGGACATGGCGCAGTGCATGTTCTGCGGTCTCTGCGTAGAGGTCTGTCCGTCCACCGCGCTGCATATGACCAATAACTACGAGACGGCAACGACCGACCGCAACGACAAGATATTCAGGCCGCACGAATGGGCACTGAAGCCGGAGGAGGCACCCGATCAGCGCCCGTTCCCGTATCCAGAATTGTATGAGATCAACTGCACGGGCTGCGGTGCCTGCGACAGGGCATGTCCTCATGACGTCATCGACATGGTAAGCATACCTGGCACGGCAAAGAAGAGACCCAACGGTTCGCTCGGTCCTGAAAAGAAGCTGCCCATGTTCAATTACGAATTATGCGTGAGCTGCGCTCTTTGCGTCGAAGCATGCCCATTCGACGCGCTGGAGATGCTTCCCAGGAGCACGTCTGCAAGTGACCCGGTCGTGCAGCTCGGCGGCGCAGCGCAGGTTCAGAAACAGGAGGCGGAAGTTTGACGCTCGATATTCTGTTTTTTATCATTGTCGCGGCAGCTTCCCTGCTGCTTTCGCTTACTATGGTGCTTTCGAGGGAGATCGTGCACAGCGCGCTTTACTTCGCAGGAGTGCTCATAGGCATATCTCTGCTGTACTTCCTCATGGGTGCGTTCTATGTGGGCATCATTCAGATACTGATCTACGTCGGTGCAGTGGTAGTGCTGATACTGTTCGGGATCATGCTGACGAGAAGGAGCATTCTGCTCGGCTGAAGTGCAGGTGATGTGTTATGGAAAGATATCAGCTCATTGCTGTAATTGCATCGTTTCTGCTGTTTGTGACGATGTCGATCACTCTTGTCGGTCCTCAATGGGGAAGCGTCGGAACACTGGTTCCCGGTACCACTGAACTATCGAAACAGATGTTTAATCCCGGAGGGTACGGCATCACCTTCCTCATACTGGCGCTGCTGCTGGTTGCGTCCATGATCGGCGGAGTCTATCTGGCCAAGGAGGAGTGAACATGATACCCGTCCTCTATGTTACCATGTTCTCCGCTGCTCTCTTCGCCATCGGTGTTTTTGGAGTGCTCTACAGGAGGAACGCGATAATGGTCCTCCTTTCAATAGAGCTGATGCTCAATGCCGCGAACATAAATTTCGTCGTTTTTTCCGGTACCGCGCCGACTGCAGCAGCAGCTGCAGACGGTCAGGTCTATGCGCTGATCTCCATAGCCATTGCCGCCGCGGAGATCGCTGTCGGCCTGGCAATACTGCTTGTCCTCTGGAAGGCGAGTGATACGGTGGAAGTCAACGAAGTCGCAACATTGAGGTGGTAAGCGTGGATCCGCTGCTGCAATATTCTTCGCTGGTCGCGCTGTCACCGATCATCGCCTTTGCGCTAATCTCCATTGTGCCTTCGTCCAGACCGAGACTGTCCGAATGGATAGCCGTAATCGGCGTCGGCGTGTCGGCCGCACTGTCGCTGCTCATTCTCGCTGTCGAATTCTTCAGCAGCGGCAGCGGCATATCGCCCGTTCCTTTTCAACAGCAGATTCCTTTCCTCAGCTTTTCTGCCGGTGCAGCCGTCACGCTCGGCATTTACGTCGACTGGCTCACTGTCGTCATGATTGCTGTGGTCTCGTCGGTCAGCCTGCTCATTGTGGTTTACAGCGTCGGTTATATGCACGCAGAGGGTGCGAGAAGAAAGCGCTATTTCGGCGTCATATCGATGTTTGTCGGTGTCATGCTCGGCCTGATCATGGCGAACAATCTGTTCGAACTGTATATCTTCTGGGAGCTGGTCGGCCTCGGTTCCTATCTGCTCATAGGTTTCTGGTATGAGAAGCCGTCTGCGGCAAAAGCGGCAAAGAAGGCGTTCGTCGTGACACGCTTCGGCGACATGTTCCTTCTTTTCGGCATTATACTGCTTCTCAACATAGGCAATCACACGCTCATGTACCAGACGCTCTTTCAGCCTGGTTCCGTGACTGCTCTCAAGGGTTCCGGCCTGCTGACGCTCGCAACGCTTGCGATGTTCGGAGGCGCCATGGGAAAGAGCGCACAGTTCCCGCTGCATGACTGGCTTGTTGATGCAATGGAGGGCCCGACGCCTGTGTCGGCCATGATACACGGTGCGACAATGGTCAATGCCGGAGTATATCTCGTCGCCCGCCTGTATCCGCTTTACAGTCAGGCGCCGATCAGTGCACTGTTTGTGTCGTTCATAGGTGCGTTCACTGCCCTGTTCGCCGCAACGATGGCTCTCGGCACATTCGACATAAAGCGCGTACTCGCCTTCTCCACGATAAGCCAGCTGGGATACATGTTCATGGCACTGGGCGCCGGCGCGTATGTGCTTTCCAGGCAGTCTGTCGGCACGGTTTCATATTCTCTCGGGTACTCTGCCGGTATTTTTCATCTGATGAATCAGGCGATATTCAAAGCACTCCTGTTCCTCGCCGCGGGAAGCGTCATGCACTCGCTCGGCGGAACTCAGGACATGAGGGAGATGGGCGGACTGCGCTCAAAACTGAAAATAACATCTGTGACAATGCTATTCGGCTCCCTGTCGCTGGCAGGCATAATACCGTTCAGCGGCTTTTTCAGCAAGGACGCAGCGCTGGAGGCAGCGCTTGGAGGCACCGCTTATTCATCCCTGTTCATAGTGATATGGCTCTTCGGCATCGCCGGCGCATTCCTCACTGCCGTGTACATCTTCAGGCTGTGGTTCATGACGTTCACGGGTAAGCCGCGCTACCCGCCGGAGATTCATGTGCACGAATCACCCCGCGTAATGACGGTGCCGCTGATAATACTCGCAGTCCTCACGCTTGTTGTGGGTGCAGCAGTGCTGGGCGTCGCGGGCTTTGCGATGGCCGTGCATTATCCGGCGGTCGTTCCCTCTGCGGTTTCGCCGTACGCACAGTTCAACGGCGTCTTCGGCCTTCTAAGCGATCCGGCCACATACCTCTCATTGCTCCTTGCTTTCGGAGGTATCGGTCTCTCATATGCGGTCTGGGGAAGAGAGAAGTCTGGTCAGGCAGCCGTATCGGGCCCTGTGACATCGCGCATCTACAGAGTGCTCGCAGAACGTTACTACTTCCCGCAGATGTACGATGCGCTTGGAATATGGATTGGTTACAACATTGCAAGGGTGCTTGACTTTTTCGACAGCAAAGTCATCGACGGCATAGTCAACGGAACCGGCAGGTTCTTCGTCTTCTCGTCGGAAAAACTCAGGAGATCGGAGACAGGCTATGTGCAGCAATATGCCGGCGTGATCGTGTTAGGTATCATCGTGCTGGCTATTCTGCTGATCCTGCTGCCTATGATGGGGGCGTGAAGATGCTGCTCGTTTCGCTTATGCTGCTTTCGCCGTTTATCGGTTTCGCCCTGCTGCTCCTCATGCCCGCCAATCTGTCCAGGAACAGACTCACCGCGGCGCTGTTCAGCGGCATTCCTCTGGTGCTTGGCATATATATGCTCGTCTCGTTCAACTACAGCAATCCGGGCTACCAGTTCGTCGAACACTACAAATGGATAAGCACATCGTATTTCACAATAAGTTATGCCGTTGGCGTCGATGGAATAGCGCTGCCCATGGTATTCCTGACGTCCCTCGTTTCTTTCCTGGTAGTCATCTTCTCCTGGGACGTGGAACACAGGAGCAACCAGTATTTCGGCATGCTGCTGCTCGTGGAGGTGGGGGTGCTCGGCGTCTTCACCACGACCAATTACTTCATCTTCTACATCTTCTGGGAAATCGTTCTCGTCCCTATGTACTTCATAATACTGATATGGGGTTCACAGAGGCGGGTATACAGCGCAACCAAGTTCTTCATCTATACCCATGCTTCGAGCCTTGTAATGCTACTTTCGTTTTTCGCGCTGTATTTCGAATATCACAGCTTTTTCCCGGCAAAACCCTTCACGTTTTCAATGACAAAAATAGCGCAGGTTTCGCCGCTGTTCCCCGTGCTCTTTCAGGAAATTGTCTTTCTAGGACTCTTCTTCGGTTTCATTGTAAAGATGCCTGTCTTCCCCTTCCATACATGGCTTCCGGACGCGCATACAGACGCACCGACCGGCGGAAGCGTCATGCTCGCTTCACTGCTGCTGAAGATGGGCTCATACGGTATAATCAGGATTGCGGTGCCCACGCTTCCGTACGGCGCGAAATACTTCGAGTATGTCATACTGGTGCTCGCCGTGATCAGCATACTCTACGGCGCATGGGTGAGCATGGCACAGCGCGATCTGAAGAGGATGATAGCTAACTCCTCGATCAGTCATATGGGACTCGTTCTGCTGGCCATAGCCGCCGCAGTATTCACTCTGAATCCTAAAACCGGAAGCATCAATGCCCTTGGCATCACCGTGGCGGATTTCCAGATGTTTGCCCACGGGCTGATAACGGCGGTCCTGTTCATGTCCGCCGGTGTTGTCCAGCATCACGCGGGAACCAGGGACATGAAGAAACTGGGCGGGCTCGCGAGGAAGATGCCTACGCTCGCCACGATGATGATGGCCGGTTTCCTCGCATCGCTCGGCATGCCAGGCATGGTAGGTTTCGCAGCGGAATTCAGCGTATTTTATGTCACCTTCCTGTCGTTCGGCGTTCTGCTGATAATACCCATTCTGACCGTTGTAATAACGGCCGGCTACTATCTGTGGTCGATGCAGCGCACGATATTCGGTGCCGATTCCACAAGCCTCGACTTCGCAACCATACACGATGCCAAATGGTATGAATGGGTGCCGATGCTCGTGCTGATACTCGTTATTATCGCGTTCGGCATACTTCCCTGGCTGATGTTCAACCCGATTAATATGGCGGCCGCTCATTATTATTCATCTATGGCAGGTGCGTTGCGATGATACAGTTTTTTGCATCAGGCATGTCTCCGCTTGTGGTCATGATCGCCGGCTCAATACTGGCAGCGGCGCTCTCATTCTACGTGTCCAACAGGGTTCTCGGCTGGCTCTCGGTGATTACTATGCTGATAACCTTCGGACTCCTTTTCCTGATCATAGGGGGGCAGATACCGAATCCGCAGTCGTTCGGGAACGTTATGGTGGAGGATGATTTTGCGGCGGTCTTTCAGCTTATTTTCCTCTCAGTAGGCTTCATTTCTGTTCTGCCTTCAGTAAGATACATTCAGGATGACAGGAACCAGGGTGAATACTACAGCCTGCTGATGCTGTCTGTCGTGGGCATGATGGTCATTTCCGCGTCGACAGATCTGATTACGCTGTTCGTGGGCATTGCGCTCACGGCGCTGGCGAGTTCATCCATCATTGCATTTAGAAAGAAGGACAGGACCGGCATAGAAGCGGCAATGAAATTCTATATCATCAGTGCACTTTCAGCGGGACTCGCGCTCTACGGCATATCCATTCTGTACGGTCTGACGCACACGCTGCAGATTTCGGCGCTTGCATCCTCTCTTCAGGGCATAACGCCCTCCAGCCCATCTTTTCCCACTGCGATGGTCGCCCTCGTACTGATCATCGCGGGTTTCGGTTTCGAGGTGGCAATCGTTCCTTTCCACATGTGGGCACCCGATGTCTATGAGGGCTCTCCCACGCCCGTCTCGGGTCTGCTGTCTTCCGGCTCAAAGAAGGCTGGATTCGCAGCTCTTCTGAAATTGTTCGTCGTTGCGCTTATAGCATTCAGGACAGAATGGGCTCCTATTTTCGGTGCACTCGCCGTACTCACGATGACCGTGGGCAACATAGCTGCGTTACAGCAGAAGAGTGTGAAGCGCATGCTTGCGTACTCCAGCATAGGACAGGCAGGATACATGCTCATTGCGCTTCCGGTTTTTGCAGCAGCATTCGGGGCCGGCGGCGTCTACGGTTCCAATCTTCAGGTGTTCTCTCTGTCGTCCGGTATCTTTCAGATACTGACACATGCTATAGCTTCAGCCGGCGCCTTCATGGTTGTGGCCATCATTGCTACAAACATCAGCGGTCCGACAGTAGATGAATTCAAGGGCCTTTTCCGCAACAACCGTCTGCTGTCCGTGTCGCTCACGCTGTATCTTCTTTCGCTGCTCGGCATACCGCTTCTTGCCGGTTTCGACAGCAAGCTGCTGTTGTTTTCAAGTGCGGTCGGCGGCTCGATTATACGTGGATATTCGTGGCTCATCTGGCTCGCGATTGCCGGCGTGCTCAACAGCGCTGTTTCACTGATTTATTATGTACGTGTGATAAAGGAAATGTTCAGTGATACGGACAAGCCTATTCCGAAGTTTCCAATTACCAGGTTTGCGCAACTGTCGTTGTGGATAGCGGCAGTGGCGACGGTTGCCATTGGTCTGTATCCCGGACCCGTGATATCGATATGCAACGGAGCCGCGAGGGCACTTCTGGCACTCCTGTAGATTTCAACGAATAGGTTAAATACAGCGACAATTTAGCCAAATATTACCAGAGGAATGATTACTGTTGCCGGATCAGTCAGCAGAACAGGATTCAAAGAAAGACTTCCATTTCATCGTTCATCTTGCGAATACCGACCTCGATGGTAACAAGAAATCGGTTGTCGCTCTGATGAAGATAAAGGGCATGGGAAAGAGAGTGGCTGAGAGAATCGCGGTTATGACCAATCTTGACGCCAAGGTCAAGATAGGCTCCTATCCGGAATCAAAACATGCCGAGCTGGAGAAGGCAATAGCTTCCATTTCCAAGGAATTCCCGCACTGGATGGTCAACCGTCCAAGAGAACTCGAAACAGGCGACAGCAGGCATGCCATCGGCACTGAAATCGACATCGCGGTGAGGGAAGATATCAACAGGATGAAGATGATACGCTGCTATAAGGGAATAAGGCACGAGACCGGTCAGAAGGTGAGGGGTCAGAGAACCAGGGCCAATGGCAGGACCGGCCTGACGATGGGCGTTACAAGGATAGCAGGTGCGCCTCCGGCCGCAGGCGGAGAGAAGGCGGCCGCTGCAGAACCTGCCGCGGCAGCAGCAACGGCTCCTGCTGCAAAGACGGCCCCCAAGGCCGGTGCCAAACCGGCAGGCACACCGAAACCGGCAGCTGCACCCAAAACTGCAACGAAAGAGAAGAGCAGCTGAGCTTTGAGTGGTGAATGAATGGGCGATCCAAAGTTTCCGGTAAAAAAATATGACAGGCCAGCGCACCCCTGGGAAGGGGAACGCATAAAGAGGGAAAGCAACCTGGTATTCAAGTACGGGCTCAAGAACAAGAAGGAACTGTGGAGGGTCCAGTCGTTTCTCAGGGAGTTGAGAAGGCAGTCAAGACTCCTGCAGGCAAAGAACAGGACCGGAGATCCTCAGGCAGCCAGGGAAACTGCTGCACTCATTGCAAAGTGCAGACGCCTGGGCCTGATAAAAGAGAATGCCGATCTGAACGACGTACTGCTGATAAACATCGAGGACGTGCTTTCCAGAAGATTCCAGACAATAACATTCAAGAAGGGGCTCGCACGGAGCATAGGACATGCGCGACAGCTCATAGTCCACGGTCACGTTACACTCGGATCCAGACAGCTCACTGTGCCCGGCTACATCGTCAGGGAGGGGGAGGATGCAGCCATAATCTACACAGCCAAGTCACCGCTTTCCAGCGATATGCATCCGATGAGGCCAGAACCCGGATTCACCGGCGTTCTTAAGGAAAAGAGACCCGACGCTGATGAGACGGGACGCCCGGGATCGCGTTATTCTTCGCGGCGGCCGTCATCCAGACCGGCTGTGCCGAGGGCGGTTGCAAAGGTCGTGGAAAAAGTCGTGAAGAAGGAAGTCAAGAAAGCTGTACCTGAAATCGATTCGGCCATTGAGACGTCCGGAGTAGTTGCGTCTGCAGGCGAGGACGCGCTTCCTGACGCGGACAACGGTGAAGGAAAGAAGACCGAAAAGGAGGAATGAACATGAAGATAGGTATAGCCAACATATTTGCGAGCTACAACAACATACTCATTACTGTCACAGATATTACCGGTGCCGAAACGCTGGCCAAGTGCACGGGCGGTATGGTTGTAAAGGCAGCCAAGGACGAATCCTCTCCGTATGCTGCAATGAGGGCTGCTGAAAAGGTGGCCGAACAGATTAAGGAGAAGGGAATCGATACTGTCCACGTCAGGGTCAGAGCGCCCGGCGGCAACAAATCGGCATCTCCCGGACCGGGAGCACAGGCCGCGATCAGGGCACTCGCAAGAGCGGGCCTGAAGATCGGAAGGATTGAGGACGTGACGCCTGTTCCGCACGACGGCACAAAGAGAAAGGGCGGCAGACGGGGAAGACGCGTTTGAAAATGGTGCTTGCCTATGGATGTAGAATTCAGAGAGGTAAGGGAAAATTACATCAGATTTGTCATTACTGACGCTGCCCCGCAGATTGTCAACTCGATAAGGCGCACACTGCTCTCGGACGTTCCGAAGATGGCCGTGCACAATGTGGAGTTTCACCTTGGCCCGATTATGGGAGAGGACGGCACTGAATATGAGAGTGTCACTCCTCTCTTCGATGAAATGATAGCGCACAGGCTTGGCCTCATACCTCTGCCCACATACCTCGACGAGTTCAACTTCAGGAGTGAGTGCACGTGCAAGGGTGAGGGATGTCCGAGCTGCACCGTGATGTATTCTCTCAACAAGAAGGGACCGTGCACCGTATATTCGGGAGACATGGAGCCTCTGGGAAGCGACAAATTCAGGGTCAAGGACGAATTCATCCCTATTGTCAAACTCGGAACGAATCAGGCAGTGCTTGTGTATGCCACAGCCGAACTGGGCACGGGAAAACAGCACGCCAAGTTTCAGGCCGTTCAGGCACCCGGTTACAGATACTACCCTTCACTGAAATTCAATTACGACAAGTTAGACGTGAACAAGTTTGATGTAAGCTGCTGCCCGGAGAAGATACTGGAGAAGAGGGATTCGAAAATTGCAGTTACGGATGTTGAGAAGTGCACGCTCTGCAAGGCCTGTGTGGACGCCGCCCCGAAAGGAGCAGTTGAGGTAAAAGGTGACGACACAAAGTTCGTGATGCAGTTCGAAACGGACGGCTCGCTGACGGCTTCCCAGGCACTGACAAAATCGCTCGAATTGCTGGAAAAGAAATCAGGCGAACTGGTCACGCTCGTAAGCTCACTCTGAGCCGTTGAGTATAAGTTTCGCAACATCCTTCATATCCGTTGTGTTAATGGCCGCGGCTGCGCTGCCTGTTGTTTCGTCATCTCTTGAATTGACCGCAATGCCCGAACCCGTTGTCCTGAATACTGCGGCATCTGAAGCGCTGTCGCCCACGTGCAACACATCACGCGGCGAAATGCGCCGTTCGGCACACATCTGCTTCAGCCAGGCGACTTTGTCCGGACGCAACGTGCCTGCCCTGCAGACAACTCCATTCTCCACCGGCTGGTAAGCAGAACAGTGATCGGAGAAGCCGAATCTCCTTTCATACCATTCACACACATACTGCGGATTGTGCGTCAGCAGCATCGTCTCCAGCCCATTCGCCGAGAGCATCCGGACTGCCGTGCTTATGTTGCGCAGTTTCGGGATGCTGCGCAGTATGGACTGTATTCTCGACACCGGCACGCCTTCCGCAATGCTCAGCAGGTTTGACAGGTGCTCCGCTTCTCCGCTCCTGCCCGACCTGAACATGGCCGTATATTCCAGGTATTCATCCGCTTTGCCCAGAAGGCTTGCGATGTAAAACCACCCGTGACCGATTGTCAGCGTGCCGTCTATGTCGAACGTCACAATCTTCCGCCGCATCCTTCCGCTCCGTCACTGGAACTCAGTCAGCTTTGTGGATCGGACGCCGTCGCTTTCAAAGAGGCTGTTCATCGCATTCTCTATGAGCTCGATTCTCTGAACAGTGTACGGGGGAAGGTTGAACTGCCTGACGATATCCTTTGTGACTTCCAGATATTTTTTCACGCTTGCCTCATGGACCGTGAGCGTGAGTTCGTGTCCGCAGTAGCATTTTCCCTTCAGCGGTATCCGCCTGTATTTTGAGCCGCACTTCGTGCATCTCAGCTCTTGGCCAGAGAAGCTCTTCAGATTGCCGATCATGTCCGGCAGGAAGTGGCGCGAAATAACCCTGTAGGCGACATCGCCTGCATCCACCGCACGTATTTTCTGTGCCAGTGCCAGCTGGGCCCATAACTTGTCGTGCATCGTCTCCAGCGTACTGTAGCGCGATTCGGCAGGCCCCTCGGATATGTCAGGCGTGTCGTGAGTGAATCCGAAACCCTCGTACTGTCCGCTCGTGTATATTCTCGGTCCAATCGTCCCCATCGTTTTCTCAACCTCCTTTGGCTTCGCGAAACGCACTGTTGCCTCGAAAAATTCAAGCGGATATTCCCTGAGCACATCGATATTGTGCGCCTCCTTGTCAATCTCGTTGGGGTCTATGCGCAGAGACAGCACCAGCGGGGCGTCCATGAGGCCACCTCTGGTCGAGGGAAGATATGACCTTGAGAAATTGAGCAGGGCGTCCAGCAGAAGTATTACCGAATCTTCGTCGCCGTCTGCATTACGCCTCTTTGCGGCGTGAAAAAACGGGTGTCCAAAGCCCACGTTGGATGATGTGAATCCGATGATCCTGCAGAGTATGCCTCCGGATGTATGCGGTGCAAGTCCCACAGCCAGCTGTCCGATCAGTCCCATCTTGTCTTGGAGCGCGTAATATGGCTCGACACCGTACAGTTTTACCAGTGTTTCGTCAAGGAAATCGGCCACCCTTTTCATGTAGTCTGCAAATTTTATAGATGGAACGATGTCCTGCACCATCAGTTCGCACACCTGGTCCCCTGATACCAGATCGCGTCCTTCCATGTCAGTCGTGTAGCCAAGCGCTCTGGCCATCTCGACGCTCAGGCCTATTTCCGCTGGCCTGAAATGCGTCAGCGGAACATCTGTCATGTCGAACCTCACCGTGCCGTCCCTGAACACCGAGATTGAGTGTTTTGCGCGCAATATCCCCTTCTCCACGGACTCCGGCGTCTTTAAAGAGGATATGAGTCCCTGGACGCCTTTCATATCGTAAATCCTGTTCTCGCCGATTCTCTCCATTGCAGCATAGAGCAGCTCCTGTACATCGAGATTGAACTGCGCCGTCTGTTTTCTTGAATATGTGTGCGAACCACATACACATCTCGACAGAAATGTGGACGAGCCGCAGGATGCGCATATTCTCTGATTCATTTCAGCCCTGAACCGACCCTTCTTGAGCGCTTCTGTGAAAAGGCGCTGCATCCCTCCCTCCTGTCCCACTGGAAAGAGGACATGCGGTGCCGGCTTCATCTTTCTCTCGGCGGCCTTTTCGGGTCTTGCCATCCGCGCACCAATTCTGGTCACGGCACGCGGCAGCACACGTATGCCAGCCAGGCCGGATACAATTTCCATCGTGGTGGAAAACATGCCGGGCTGCCTCACCCTTGTTATTATCCCTTCCCTGATGTCAAGCCCAAGGCACCGTATCAGCGGTTTAGCAAAATAATCTATGACCAAATACTGCCCTTCCACCGTGTGCAGCGCTCCCAGCTTCTCAAGTATCTGTTTTTCGGAACCGGCAGGCAACAGCAGTCTCCCGTCGTCCATTCTGCCGGATGTCGAAACATAGTCTATGAGTCTGTAGAGCTCGTCTATGGAAAGATCGCTCCAGAACAGATTGAAACGCGGGTGAAGCGGAACATCATACTTTTCCGAACACGCCACAGCTTCTTCCCATGATTGTGATTTCCAGTCCGGCGGCAGGCTTCCCATCCTGCTCCTCAGAGTCGCGCGGTGCCATTCGAGCGAATAGCCGGCCGGAACCAGCGGATGATTGTTCTCGAGAAACTCCCCGAACGGAATCAGTATTTCGCCCACATCTATTATCTCCTTGACTTCGGAAAGCACGCTCCTGGCCTGCACCGGGCTGTTGAGCTGAACTACATCTCCGTTTTTCAGCAGGACGATTGGTCCCTCTATCTCTGTGCAGGGCGTGACCGCCCCGGCCTTTCCGGGCCGTTCCAGCTTTATCTGTGTTCCAATGGCGATGAAGCTGTCAAGCACGTACATGGACGCCGGGTTGAGCGCCACTGCCGAGAGTCCGGTCGTTCTTCCTCTCCCGTAGCGGAGCCTGAAGCCGCCAACACGCGAGGGATGACAGAATATCGGTCTGCCCGCAACCATGTCCTTCACATACTTCTCGCTAGGCGCTATCCTGACTTCGCCCTCATCGACATCGGTTGCCCGGTTGCCTATGGCTTCGAGAAAATGCCATCCGTCGAGCTTCAGCGAGGAAACGTGTTTCATAATTTTCGATGCCTTCTGGCTGAGTCCGTCTGCAATGACTATGCATGCACCGCCTCTGAGCCTGTTTGTAGCAATCCTCGGCAAATCTCTGTAGCCCGAAACCTCGACATCTTCGGTCCCTTCGCCGTCTATGCATATGGGGCAGTTCCTGATTATGAGCTCAGTCTCTTCAGAAGAGGGAAGATACTGGAGATGCTGTGTCTGCTTGTACAGGGGGATCTCTTCCTTGAAACGCTCCACCTCCTCGTCCGTCGGCCTGTATCTGCCTATGCCTAACTCTCTCCTGACTACATCGGCTATCAGCACGCTCAGGGCCTGTCCGGTTCCGCCCGCAGACCTTATCGGTCCAGAAAAATAGAGTGAAACATAATCTTCCGAGCCGCCGGATGAAATCTTGACGCCCGCAATGCCTTCCAGCGGAGCAACGAGTATACCCTCGGTGAGAATCGCAAGGCCGACCCTGACGGCCCGCTCCAGCAGTTCGAGTCTATCTCCATCGCCGTGCGCAATCTCTTTTGCAATTATCAGGGACATCTCTTCTCTGTTGTAGTTTTCGGCAAGCTCCCTGATCCGCCTGGAAATACCTTTTACGTTGTAGTCTGAAAGAAGCTCCTCCACCCTTGCCGCCATATCTTCGGCCAGCGGTATTTCCACTCTCTGTTCCGGGTCGAATCCGAGCTCCCTGCATTTGGCTGCGATATCATAGCATGCACGCGCCCCTCGGTCGAGAGTTCGAAAATAGTTCCTTACCCCATCACTCATTTCAATGTCTGGCATCGATAATCAGCCGTGTACAGTCGCTGCTCATCCTCAGGCATCTTCTCTGCATTAAATCTTTGCCGTGGCATTGTGCGTGACATGGCAATGGAAGAGAAGCGAACGGTCTTACACATTTTCCACATGGCCGATATTGGTTACTGTCAATAATGCGCTCAAAACTTTCCAGTTGCATATCAGGGACGATGTTTCACCTGATGAATTCTCCGCATGAGACGCAGACAACCGATCTCTTGCTGATCATCGTTCCGCAATTTCTGCATTTCACTAAGCCCTGCTTGTCATCCTGAGGTGCCTGCTCGACTGCGGAAGTGGATTTTTCTGCGTCGGAATGCCCCTTTGACGTCATTTTTTCAATCTTCATGGAGGAGAGCTTTATTCGTATCCTGTCTGTATCCGTCTCGCGGACGGATGATTTGCGGGCGCCTGACGGTTGTTCCTCCACAGACCTGAGGCCGCCGGAAACGTCCTGTTTCCTCTGGAAGGATAGCGGCTGTCTCATCCAGTCTGCCTCCTTTTCCTTCAACTCAGGCTCTTCGCTCTCAGCGTGTTCGTAGCTCTGCTTTTCACTCCCTGCTGTCCTGACCCTTCTGGCTGTCTCGCTGGCCGGTTCTGAATCGGGGTCGAGCAATACGACCTCTCTCCTGAGCTTGTCCATCTCCTGCAGATCCATTTCCCTGTCGAGTTCCATCCTCAGTACCTTTATCGCGCTCTGAATAGAGGATAACCGATCCTCCTTTTCCCCTGTCCTGCCGATGTCTTCCAGAAGCCTGATCGCGCTGGCATACTCCGACGTGAGCATGTCTACTTCCTTCTTCAACGTAAACGCCGCTCTCCTGATATCGGGTGTTTCGGCCAGTGGACCACCGGGTCTGCTGGGAACTTTATCTGCTGCAGACTATACAAAAGTGTTCTCAATCGGGTTTCTTGAATTGATAATCAAACTTTGCTGCCGGAATAGCCTGCCTGACTGTGTCAATCACGTCTTCCATGCCGACGCCTGTGAGGGCCGAAAAACACAGCTCTCTACCCTCCGGTCGTGCAAGATCCGCCTTGCTGTACGCCACAACGGTCTTTGCAGGGGCAAGCGCCTTCTTCAGCTCATCCAGCAGCGACAGCTGTGGCAATATTTCACAGCCGCATGTTCCGGAAGGGTCTACAATGAACAGCAGCATCGATGCGAGATGCCTGATGGCCAGCAGCGACTTTTTCTCGTAGATGTTGTTTGTGGCCAGTGCCCTGTGTGTGAGACCGGGGCAATCTATGAATGCGACGGACCTGCCCGCAATCAATTTGTGTCCCACAATGAGCTCCGTAGTGGTGAACGGATACGGTTCAACCCTGGTCCGTGCATTCGAGACAGATGAAATGAACAGGCTCTTTCCCACATTCGGATATCCGGCAACGACGACTGTATAGTCTCCGGAAACCTGCGGCACTTCCTTCAGCAGTTCTGAAGCGCTGGCGAGGAATGACAGCCTGTCGTCTATGCCGTGCACAAGAGATGCGACTCTGCCGTATGCTCTTTCCCTTGCACTTCTCATTTCGGAGGTCGTGCCAGCCTTGGCAACTTCCCTGGCAGCCCTGTTGGCAACCGTTACAATCGTGTTTTTGCAGCCGTGGACCGAGGCGAGGGACTTCTTCAGTTCATCCACGCCTACGAGCAGATCTGCAATTTCGTATGCGAACTCATTCTTTTCAAACGACGGAAAACCCGTCACATATGAAGAGAAGAGTTTGTCTGCTTTTTCCGACAGACGGTGAAGTTTGTTTATTTCCTTCTTTCTCGCTCTCCTGTCGCCGTCTCCCCCGCTTCCCTGAGCCCTTGAGGCAGTGAGAAACAGCTCGTCAATTATGTCGTCCGCGCTTCTGACCTTTGGTAATCTCATCCTTCATTCAATCCTTTGAACCGCTGTCCTGCATGCTGTATCAGTGCAATCAACTATTTTTGCTTCTTCCATCATTCTGTCATTATGTCACGATATGCTGGAAGCAGGCACTTTTCGCTGAATCCGAGATTTGATATGCTGTATGACGGCAAACTGCTTTTCACGGACGAAGAGTACAGGGCCATGAAATCGGCCGATGAAGAGCGTTCGGCGGGTGTCATGCAGAACGTCGCTGTCCGGTTGCTTTCTCTTACGGGGGAAGGCGCCCTCCAGACAGAGGGCATGCCTCCAGGCGAAGCTTTGCTCAGCGCGCTTGATATTTATGAAAATAAAGTGTCTCTTTCGAGGGAACAGCTGATCAACAGGTGGAAGAGTCCGAGCGTGGCAGCCGACTCGATACTCGTCAGGGACGGAAAGCTGCTGCTTGTCAGGCGCGGAAACGAGCCGTACAGGGGGTGTTATGCCCTGCCCGGCGGCATTGTTGACGAATGGGAAACGCTTGAACAGTGCGCACTGAGAGAGCTGATGGAGGAAACTGGCATCAGGGGAAGCATCAGGGGCATCCTGGGCGTTTACAGCGATCCTGACAGAGACCCGCGCGTGCGCATGATAAGTGCGGCATACGTCATCGACTACATTGAAGGTGAGCCGAGGGCCGGAGACGACGCATCCGCCGCACTCTTCTTCCCGCTGTCCGACTTGCCCGGCCTCGCGTTCGACCACGACCGGGTCGTTGAGGAATTCAGGCGCTCGCGGTATTTCAGACCGCAGGATTGAACTGGTTACCGGACTGGTAGAAAGGCAGGAACACGAGCTTTTCGTGTGAAGCGTCTATGGTGAAACCGTTCCTCAGGTCATCCTTTCTTCCGTCGGCAGTTTCGGCAGCCATGAAATAATACTCTATGTCCCCTCTCGCATCATCGCTCAGATGCGTGCATTTCAGGTGTTCGACGTCGCCGAATGAGAAGGTTGTTGAATAGACGGGATTGCAGGCCGTCATGTAGGCGCCCATTTTAAGCAGCTCCTGCGGTCCAAGTTCGGCGGCGGGGACATACACGAATACCTTGCCATCATTTCCGTCTTTCACGAATTCCTTCATGTTCCTGTGCATTTCCGTTTCTGCGCCCGGAAGGCTGAACGTGCAGAAGAATCTCCAGAATGGCACGTATATCCTGTGACCATCAGAGACATTGCCAAACTTGGCAATTTCAACATCGATGACCGATCTGTCGCCTATTTCATGCAGACTCTTGCATGAGGAGCAATATGCGACGACTTCCCCTTTTTCAGCCTTCGTGTTCTTTCCGCATCTGGGGCATCTTTCCGCAACAGGGTTCAAATCGACATCCTCCTTGCTTCCGGTCTTGGATTAAGGTGCTGGCTCTTCAGCACATGCCTCAGTACATTCACCAGCACAAAGAGCGACACGCCGGCTGTGACCAGACCCAAACCTATGTTTTGAAAAGCACCTGAGGCCAGCATCATTACGCCTGTACCTGAAGTGATGCCGCAGCATGCAGCCAGCACGGCCTCACCGACAATCCCGGTGTCCGTGACTCTGAAGCCGAAGTCATTCATCTGCTGTCCGCTGATGCCGTCAATTGTCACCGCATGTTCACCGTTTCTAGTGCCGAATCTTACGATCCATGCCGGATACATTACAAGCGTCTGAACTGTAACAGAAGTCCTGATGTTCTCAGCTGATTGTTTCGTATGCCGGAACCCGTCAATCTCGGTGTCCATCAATTCCTCGACCTTTCTCTTTAGTTCATCTGTTCTGATTTTAACATGCAGTGCCGGGAAAACCATATCATTTGAAATGGTAACGTCTGTCCCGTTCACTTCTTTAGGCACGCCAATGGTCTGGACATCGTCATATGCGGGTATCCTGAATTGTTTTTCCAGGTGCACGGGCAGCGCCTCTCCGCCTTCAGCATCTGAACTGCATATCCATCCGGAAGACTTTGCGGAAACATTCCATAAGGGCAGGTAGACGGGGTAAACTTCCTTGAGTTCTATCTCTTTCGCGAATCTCTTTCCGCCGAATTTTGCCGATATGATGCTCACCCCTCTGTCTATTGCCTCGTTGATGTCAATCTCAGACGCGTACGTGAGCACCCAGGCGCCCGAGTTGTCTCTCGGCAGCCTGAACGCAGTTCCACACGTAGAGCATGTCGTCATGAAGTCGAATTCATCAAAGAATACCGGTGACCCGCACTCCACACATCCGCTTTTGGATATCATCTTACTCATTCCTCCTGACAGAATACAAAATCAGCGCGAAAACAGTAATCGCTATGGCAGCCACCGCATAGATGTAACCGAAATACGCGACAAGACCCTCGGCGCTTATTGCGGCAAAGCCACCTGCTGCAAGAGGAAGAGAACTCTTTTTCTCTATCTCCACGCTGAGATCCCCGGAGACTTTTCCGGTGCAGGCGTCGACAGTTATGGTATTGAGCCTTCCATGATACACGTACTGTGTGAGCCAGAACGGATAAAAGACGAGTTTTCTAGTGGATGCGTCAACGGAGAGCAGCGAACTGTATGCGTCCGGCTCCGTCTGAGGCATTGTAAAATCCGAAAAGTCAGTCTCGGCGGAGAGTTTTTTCAACTCCACAGACTTTGGATCAATGATTCCGATGCCCGGTTGCATCGACGGTACGGCACTGGAAATAACTGTTATGGTTTCGCCGGTTCTCGCTTTGCCGTAAACATACAGCGGAAAGTGCCTCAACGTCATTTTTGCAAGCTTCATATTCCTTGAAAATTCTCTGCCTCCCTTAACACCTGAAGCCCAGTCGTGAACTCTCTCTACGGCTTCGGTGTCGCTGAGTCTGGCTACCGCATATTCCGGAACATGCGAACCCATTCCGTCGTACATGAATGCAGTTCCGCAGTGGGCGCAGATCGCCCGGACTTCCGAGGGCTTGTCCATAAATGGAGCATCACATGAAGGGCACCGTACTGTCGTCATTAAGGTCCCTGCCTGTATGTGTCCTCTTCAGCGCACACCGCACATTGTGAAAGCGATTTCAAAAGCATCCCATCCTGTCTGACACATCGTCATACGATTATATGTAAATTTCTGAGCAGGATAACGCTCGTGCCGCCCACCTGCTGTGCTATTGCCGAATGGATGGTTAAGCCATTAATCGGCTGTTATTATTACAGGCGGCGACTCCGACATGGTGTGTAATCATGAAATCATGGCAGATCACAAAATTTGACGGCACCGGCGAATTCAATCTGCGCGATGTTACAGAGCCCCGACTGAAGAGTGGTTTCGTCCACATTCGTGTCTCAAGGACATCTGTCAATCACATCGACAGGATGACAATCGGGGGGCGTTTCCCATGGGTACAGCTGCCGAGGACGCCTGGCTCGGAATATGTCGGAACTGTCGAAGAAGTGTCGTCTGATGTGGAAGACGTCAGGCAGGGCGACAGAGTCGCTGTCTTTCCAAAGATGTTCTGCGGCGTATGCCGTTATTGCACTTCGGGTCAGGAAAGCACGTGCCTGAGCGGCTGGGAACCGTCAAGAGCTCCCGTGGATCTGTCAACTAATATGCTACCGTTATCCATGGACGGAGGCTGGGCGGAAATGGCGATGATACCTGCCAGAAACACAGTCCCCATTCCAGGCGGAATCTCATTCGACGAAGCTTTCGGCATACCGCTCAGCGGCATGACTGCATGGCATATGATAAAACGGGCCAGGGCCGCGCCAGGAGAAAAGGCAATTGTCATGGGTTCCGCCGGCGGTATCGGCATTTCGGCGATGCAGATACTGAAGATGCACGGTGTCAGTGTTCTCGCAGTGTCTTCCATTCCTGCACATATGCAGAAACTCAAACGAATGGGAGCGGATGCCGTTTCGCTCGCGGATATGAAAGAGTTCAGTCTCGCATTGCAGGAGTTCGCAGGAAGAGAGGGCGCAGACATTGTCGTCGATCCACTGGGTCAGTCGACCTTTCAGCAGAGTTTCATGGCCCTGGCGCCGGGCGGAAGATACGTCACATGCGGCTCACTTACCGGTGCAACATCCGAATTGAGTATATTGAGGCTTTACTCGAGACAGATTGAACTGATTGGCAGCACTACCGGGTCGAGAGGCGATCTAGCCGAAGCTCTCGAAGCCGCTGCTGCCGGCAAACTGACAATACCTGTTGATTCCGACTTCGGGTTAGAAGATGTGCCGGCTGCTGTACGCAGACACTCGGAAGGCGGGAGATTCGGCAAAGTCAGGATATCGGTGACCCGGTAGTCTGCGATTGAACAGTTCAGGCTCAACCATGCATCGTCGAAACTGCTGAGTGTTTCGCTCGCTCAGGTGCATATTTCGCCGTCTATATAGTGACTATAGACACTTTAGACTTATTTAGTCTACGTCCGATCAGCTATTCTACTCCGTTCACTTAGTTTCGCTCTGAGATGAATATGGGTACAAAAACAAACTCAGACTCAGGAAGGGATGCTGGCACTTCGACGACATCTGCCGGTGCGAGTCCCTTCAGATCTATGGATGATTCCAAAGTAAAGGGCTATCATCTGAAGACGATTTTGATCGCAGGAATGGGGTTTTTCACGGACGCGTACGACCTCTTTGTAATAGGTATACTCGCGGCCATGTTTGCATTCTACACGCCGTTTGCAATACCTCACTCTGTGTTCTCCTTCCCGCTGGGCGGGAAAACGGCAGTCGTTTCAGGTATAGAACTGATAAGTGCTTCGGCAATATTTGGCGCGGCCGTGGGCCCGTTTATATTCGGGCGCCTTGGTGACAAATTCGGAAGGAAAAAGATCTACGGCATTGAAATGCTAATACTGGTTTTCGGCGCAATTGCATCGGGCCTTTCATGGAGCTTCGCTTCCCTCGTGTTTTTCAGATTTGCTCTGGGTATCGGCATCGGCGGCGACTATCCGATGAGCGCGACAATAATGAGCGAATATGCCAATGTGAAGAACAGGGGAAGACTGGTCGGAACTGTATTTGCAATGCAGGGTTTCGGCCTCCTTGCCGGCATAGTGCTCGGCATAGGTCTCCTAGCTGCAATGCCTAACTCTCTCGACCTGGTCTGGCGGCTCCTGCTCGTAGCCGGTGCCATACCTGCTATATCTGTGTATTATTACAGAAGGAAGATGCCAGAAACACCGAGATTCACATACCACGTCCAGGGAAATAAAGAGGAGACAGCAAAGGTCATATCCTCACTGACCGGCCAGAATTCCGACATAAAAGGGGAAGTGAAAGTCAGGAAAGGCAGCTACCTCAACTTCCTGTCCACCTACTTTCCGCTCATAATCGGCACTGCATTCAGCTGGTTCCTCTTCGATGTGTCTTTCTACGGCACATCAATCTACACGCCAACGCTGCTCTCTTCGCTCAGTCTTCTGTACTCGCCGGGCCTGACACCTGTGCAGCATCTTCTGATAGCAGAGGAGTATACAGCTGCGGTGGACATCATCTTCACCATACCTGGCTACTGGATAGCTGTTGCAACAATTGACAGGCTGGGTCGCAAGACCCTTCAGACAGTCGGTTTTGCAGTCATGGCTGTGGCATTCGGCGTCCTCGGATTTGATCCGTCGCTGATATCGCTCGGCATGCCGTTTGTCCTCATCTACGGTCTTACCTTCCTGTTCGGAAACATAGGACCCAATACAACGACGTTCGTGCTGCCTGCCGAATCATTCCCGACACAGTACAGGGGCACTGGACATGGTATAGCCGCGGGTGCGGGCAAACTCGGAGCATCGCTCAGCACGCTCGTATTTGGAACACTGACCGTTCTGTGGCATGATTCCGGTATGATGCTGTTCCTGTCGGCTGTCGCAATTGCCGGCACAATAGTGACGCTGGTCTTCATCAAGGAGACAAAACAGATGACGCTCGAGGATGCTTCCGGAGATTATGCGGCGCAGAGCACTCCTGAATAGACACGCGGCAGGTCCAAACAATTTAACCAAACACTTTCAGTCTATTTTCATTCCAAAGGCTCAGTTCCAGTTTTTCAGGGAAAATACGGATTTGCACTTGATCACCTTGCTTAATCCGCCCGCTCCTGCTATTCTGAATAGTATTGATAGCAGCCAGTCGTTGCTGAATGTGAAGTATGCGTAACTCATCATCTTTCTGGCCGTTTCAAGATCCTTTCCCACGGCCTTTCTCCACTGTTCTTCGTAGTCGTCCAGCGGCCTGTGACTGTTCAGATGTTCGCCAATGGCTCTTCCGGCGATTCTGCCGCAAATCATCGCTATGCATATGCCGCCGCCGTTGGTAGCCATCACATGGCCCGCTGCGTCACCCACAAGCAGCACGTTGTCGTACACCGTCCTGTCGATAGGTCCGGACATGGGCACCCATCCGCCGGCAACAATTTGTCTCGGTTTCGTGTTGAATTTACGCCCAACCTGGGCT
Organism: Candidatus Sysuiplasma acidicola; assembly: GCA_019721035.1. Taxonomy (NCBI): domain Archaea; kingdom Methanobacteriati; phylum Thermoplasmatota; class Thermoplasmata; order Candidatus Sysuiplasmatales; family Candidatus Sysuiplasmataceae; genus Candidatus Sysuiplasma; species Candidatus Sysuiplasma acidicola. The sequence goes on along the minus strand of JAHEAA010000005.1, from coordinate 77,759 downwards.
ATGAAATCGCGGGCGTAGAAACCCACCTTCTTATCCGCTAGATTTGGATCTGCACCGAGCCCCACGTTGGCTCCTCCGCTTTTGGGTATGATCCACCCGTAGCCCGCAGGCGCCACATTTCCGAAATACATGTAGATGACATCGCCGAATTCTCCATCCATAGTTGTCGACATGGCCGGATAGAGCAGTGAGGGCGTATGTCCGCCAACAGACTTTCTGACAGACGAGAAAGGGCCGTCCGCCCCGACGATAATTTCCGCCTCAAATTTGCCCTTCGTCGTGACCACGGTGTTTCTCCCCTCCCTGCCTGTGAATTTCGTATCGGTCATAAGTTCCGCGCCGGCCCTGACCGCCTTGCCTGCCAGATATTTGTCGAATTCTCTTCTCTCTGTCGAATATCCAGAGAAATTTATGTCGTATTCCCTCATGCTCGGTGACACCATTCTGATGATCTTCGTGGGCTTCGAAACAAGATTGGCCGGCACATCGAACAGTTCTCCTGGTGATTCCACTTCAGGAAAGAGACGGGTAACTTCGTCCGTCTTTGGCATGAATTCTCCGCATTGAACAGGCCATCCTATTTCCTTTCTGCTGTCGATGAAAAGGACACTGAGCCCGGCCCTTGCAGCGTATTCTGCGGTAGAGCTCCCCCCCGGGCCAGCTCCGACTACAATAACGTCATATCTTTTCATGGATACGAATCTCCTGCCGGTCGCGGTAACATGGACGATGAACGGCTCCATTTGCCGTCTGGGTGCAATGTCATGTAACCGCCTACCTGGTTCTTGCAAGCACGGATTGAGGGAGTTGAATCAGTTCTTCGCGATAAGGCGAAGATTTTAATTTCCTGGCATTTGCAACAGCCTTCCTGATATACCCTTCGGCCACTTTCATGGACTCATCTATGCAGCCGCTGTGCCTGATCATCTCAATGGCATTCCCGATCATAGCCTTTGCCTTCTTCTTCCTGCTTATGACGCTCTCAAGCAGTTTCTTGTCCACGCCGTTGTTCATGGCGAATATCAGGGGAAGCGTCATATTGCCTTCTCTAATATCATTTCCAACACTCTTGCCGAGTGTATTTTCATCCGAAACTATGTCAAGGACGTCGTCAACAATCTGAAATGCTATACCGACATCGGTGCCGTATTCACCTATGAGTTCAATCTCCTCATCCGATCCTCCTCCATGATATGCACCGAGTTGCGCGCTGGCAGAAAAAACTGAAGCAGTTTTCCCATTCACGATTTTGATATACTCGTTCATCGGAATCGAAGAATCGTTTTTCCATTGTTCCTGCAGCATTTCGCCTTCTGCCAGTCTCTCGTACGCCTCTGCGGCAATTCTTATGGCTTCAGGACTCAGAAATCTGCCGTATTTGAATCCTTGGACAAACATGAAATCTCCGGCAACAAGCGCATTGTGTACGCCATATTTCCTGTAGGCAGTCACTCTGCCCCGTCTCTTCTCGCCCTCATCGGTTATGTCGTCGTGAATCAACGTTGCACTGTGAATCAGTTCAACCGCAACCGCTGCATCAATCGCACTGCCTATTTCGTTCGGTGATCCGCCCACGGCCTTGTATGAAAGTATGCAAATTGCCGGCCTGATCCTCTTCCCGCCGGCATCTATTACATGCATGGCAATCTCTGTCAGCGTGGCGCTGTCGGATTTCACGCTCTCTTTGAGCGTCTGCTCCACCATTTGAAGCTCCTCTCCGATGCCAAAATCCAACGCCAGCACTTCCTTCATATTTTTGATACTCTGAAACAACTACTTTAATCTTGTCGGCCTGCGCTCTCGGACGTCCTGACCAGATGTCATCAGTACGTACTTTACGATCTGCAGATTTGTGTCTCAAGCAACAGCAGTTGCCGCATTTTTCCGTGACCATGTATGTCACGGACGGGTTCCACAGTTGCATAGACGCTGGTTGTCACCGGGCGCTATGCTCGCCACCGATCTGAACGTTTCAAGTCGGCGGACGAGGGTGGACGAAAAATGTCTAATACATTATGCAAGTATGTTAACCTCAAAGGTGAATACTTTGGCTGTTGATGTTGTCTGCAGGATGAGTGTCGATGAAAAGAATGCGAAATTCAGGTCAGAACACAAGGGCACCCAATACTATTTCTGCTGCGCCGCATGCAAGAAGTCATTCGATGCCAATCCCGCAAGATATGTCAGAAATTGAACGACCGAAGGACTGAGCATGGCCAAGGATCCGATCTGCGGCATGTACGTGGATGAGAAGACGGTCACGCTCACCAGCATAGTCGGCGGAAAAACTTATTATTTCTGCGCTTCATCGTGCAAGGAGCAATTCGACGCTCCTTTGAAATCATGGCACAGGAATAAAGTGAAGACGGCTGTTAGCTGGTCGCTCGGCATCCCTGTCTTTATCATCACATATTTTGTTCATTTCTACGGCGATTATCTCGTCCTTCTGGTGCTCGCCGGCATCGTTCAGTTCTGGCCGGGGTTGAGATTCTATTGTGGTCTTATTGACGGTATCAGGAGCAGGTCAACAAACATGGATACGCTGATTGCAGTTGGCACGACAACTGCGTTTGTATACAGTGCTGCTATTGTTTTTCAGAATCCACTGTCAGGCACGGCCGGTGTTTATTTTGACGCATCTTCGCTCATAATCGCACTCATACTCACGGGGAACCTCATGGAGGAGATGATGAAGGGAAGAGCCTCCGAAGCGGCGAGGCGCCTGATGGACATACAGCCAACGAGCGCGAATGTTCTCCGGAATGGAGCGGAGGTGTCGACACCTGTTGAGGAGGTTCAGACAGGCGACATGATACGCGTGCGGCCGGGTGAAATCATTCCCGTAGATGGCGTCGTTGTGGAAGGCGTCAGTGAAGTGGATCAGTCAATTGTCACTGGTGAGTCCATCCCCGTGTTGAAGAGCATCGGGAACGACGTCGTTGGCGGGACACTTAACACAACAGGAACATTTGTCATCAGGGCAACAACTGTTGGCTCTGACAGCGCACTTTCGCAAATAATCGATTTGGTAACGCAGGCTAGGGAGGGAAAAGCATCCGTTCAGCGGCTTGCCGACAGAATCTCATCCTATTTTGTCCCAATAGTAGTGAGTTCAGCACTTATTTCGTCTTTGTTCTGGTACTTCGTTGCGAATGCGGGCACCACCATTGCAATACTCGCCTTTGTTTCAGTAATTGTCGTGGCCTGCCCGTGCTCTCTCGGTATCGCGACTCCGGCTGCATTGATGGTCGGCGCTGGGAAAGGTGCGAAATTGGGCATATTGTTCAAGGGCGGAGACTCTATTGAAATGGCGAGCAAAGTGGATGTTGTCGTAGTCGACAAGACCGGAACGCTGACCGAGGGACGTTTTGAACTGTCGAATATCAGATCATACGCAGATTTTACCAAGGATGAAATCGTAAGTATTCTGGCATCGATTGAGGCACACTCCGAGCATCCTGTGGCAAAAGCCGTGATGGAATACGCGCAAGTTTCTGGTATACGTCCAGGTCAGGTTACAGAATTCGAGGCACAACCAGGACTGGGCATTCACGCCAAAGTGGCCGGCAAGACGTACTGGGCCGGAAATATCGATATGGCCAGATCACAGTCGGTCAGTGAGGAAGACATCGAAGCGGCGCGCCGGGACATTATCGAGGAAGAGGAGAAGACAAGAACAGTTGTTCTTACCGGACTTGAGAACAGGATCATCGGTCTGGCGTCGTTTCAGGACATTGTCCGCGAAGGTTCCAGCGGATTGCAGGCTTCCCTTTCCAGTATGGGTATTAAACTGATCATGATTACCGGCGATAACAGCAGAGCTGCCGCAAGCATTGCGAACAAAATCGGCATATCTGACTTTTATGCAGATGTCAGACCAGAAGGAAAGGAGAAGATTATCCGGGAACTTCAAGGCAAGGGTCATGTTGTGGCTATGGTCGGAGACGGCATAAATGATGCACCTTCTCTCGCTTCATCGGACGTGGGTATGGCTGTCGGAAGCGGAACTGATATAGCTAAATCGGCTGGCAACGTAGTCCTGATGAATGCGAATCCGGATGACATCGCCGTTGCACTGAGTCTTGGCCGAAGAACGTTTGCAAAAATAAAGCAGAACCTTTTCTGGGCTTTTGCCTACAATGCAATATTGATTCCGGTGGCGGCCGGAGCGCTGGTCCCTCTTCTGGGCCTCGGCATATATGGCGTTATGCCCATATTGGCAGCCATCGCTATGGCTTTCAGCAGCACAACAGTCGTTACGAATTCGCTTCTGCTCAACAGATTCAGCTATGCGCCTGCAGTTCTGCATGGTGCAGGAGGACCGGTGTGAAGGAACTGGCAGAGGGCCGTCATATCGTGAAGATTGACAGGAAGCTAACAGAGCTTATGGTCAGGAAGTTTGGAGAGCCTGTTACGCTGCATGTGAAAGTCATTATGGTGCAGGGTCCGTGCAGAGACGACTGGTGCCAGATGCTGCAGAAACCGGTCGCAGACTTCGTAACGGGAAAAGTACCTCCCGGCGAGGTAATGCATGTCAGTTTCCCTGATAAAACGGACGTGTATATCGACAAATCACTTTACGAGTCCGCGTACAGAAACAGGGAAATGATAATGCTTGATGCCGGGCTGCGCGGAAAGGTCAAAGTCAGACTGGTTAACCAGCGTCAAAAAAGGTTACAGCATTAATGGCTCATGCTTCAGACATCAACATCCCCTGCGATCCTTAAAAATACGAAGTGTGTAGGGGGTAGGGCGCGAGGGTAGCCAAGTATGGCCAAAGGCGGCAGACTCAAGATCTGTTCTCGAAGGAGTTCCTCGGTTCAAATCCGAGCCCTCGCATGTCTGCATCTGTAACCGAAGTTGCCCTTTGCGGCTTTGCGTTGACCGCGCTCATTCGCATCTCCTTCAAAGGGCACACTTCCACCTGACGTTTTCTCTGTATGCCCACACGCAGAGGCTCAATCCTGTTGAAAACTATTTCATATCATTCATGCATGATGTGTCGATAAGAGTGGCGGGCAAACGGAGAACGGGCAGACAAGGCGATATGGCGCAGGATAGGTTGCCTTCAAGTTTCCCGGCAGATGGAAAGCTGTTCTACACTGCGGAAGATTTTCCCGGCGAACGTTACCTTCGTGATTTATCTTTTCCCGGCCTGGAACCGTTCACACGCGGCATAGATGCCGCTATGTACAGGAAAGGAAGGTGGCAGATAACACAATGCCTTGGTCTGTCGGCACCCACTGCAGTAAACAGCAGGATCCGATATCTTCTCGCCAACGGTATCAATGGTTTCGGCCTGATTTTGGATGCAAGATCGAATATGGGCCTGGATCCGGTGAAATCCAGGCGCGGAAAAGATAGTGGAGAAGGCCTTTCCCTGTCCTCCCTGGCTGATATGAAGCGACTCCTGTCGTCTGTTTCACCAACCGAAATTTCTCCATGTTTCCACGTTAATTTCGCCGCGCCGCAGATCATGTCAATGTACCTTGCGGCCTGCGCTTCAAAGAACATCGGTCCCGAAAATATCGGCGGAATGATTCAGAACGATCCAATCGAAGATATGCTGATGGGCACCAAGAGTGACATCGCTGTTGCAGATTCCATGAAACTGTCAGCTGCCCTCATCGATTATTGTCTCGACAATGCCCCTCACTTCACCCCACTTTGTGTGAGCGGCTATATGCTCCGTGAATATGGCGGCAGCGTGGTGCATGAAATCGCTTTTGTTCTCTCTTCGGCTCTTGCTCATCTCGAATCGGCCGAGAAAAACGGCATTGAGCCGGAAAGGATGCTCTCCACTATTTCATTTGTTCTTGGCGTCGGAACAGACGTGCCTGTCGAAATAGCCAAGTTCAGGGCGGCACGCAGACTCTGGTTCAAAATCATCAAGGCAAGATATCCTGGCATATCGGATTCGCTTGCTAGATTCAGATTCACCGCGAGATCTTCGGATTTTGCCCTAGCAGGCAGTGAGCCTGAAATCAATACCATCAGATCGACAATGCAGGCGCTCGCCAGTGTTCTTGGCGGGGCACAGGCGATACACGTGAGTAATATCAAAGGACGGTCTGCCTCTTCAAATGAAGCCGAGCTCAGGCGTGAACTGATGCTTCACCGGATACTCGACGAGGAGAGCGGCGTTGCGGACACAATCGATCCCACGGCAGGTTCGTATTACGCGGAATCGCTCACGGATGAACTCGAAGCTAAGGCCCACTCGCTGATCAAACACATTTCAGGCATGGGAGGCATGCTGAACGCTATCTCTTCAGGCTTCGTTCGCTCAGAAATCGAGAAAGAGGCAGCTCAAACGCATGAAAAACTCATGTCAGGTAGAAAGTATGTGGTAGGAGTCAACATACTCGGAAGTGAAATGACTCATGAGGGGCGCAGAATCGCTGAGTCAGCGGTCGGTCCATCTCTACGTAGTGCTGTGTCCATAGCGCCGCGGAGATCATCACGAAAGTCAGTCTCATCCCTTCTCGACAGTCTTTCATCGTTGGAACTTAACGATGCCGGGCTGATTCCGGCGATGATTAAGACATTCCTTCACGGTGCTACACTTGGGGAAGTTTCCTACGCAATTTACCGAAGGCAGTCAGACTGAGACTTTCAGCAATCATGTCAATCGCATCAGTTCGCTCCATGTCTGAAGTGTCGTTGGCAGATCATTTCTGGGAGGCTATCCATGCGTTGTAAGTAGACACGCTCACAAATTGCATATGCACGTACATGTCGGCATGTCCGAGTCCGCAGAGTTCGGTGCAGAATGCGGTGTATGTTCCCTGCTGATAAACGTTAGTCCATATTGTATTCCAGACACCTGGAAACGCATCCACCTTCACCTTGAATGCAGGAATAGAAAACTCATGCATAACGTCAAGGCTCGTGACTCTGAATATGATGGTGGTATTCACCGGAAATTCGGCGGTGTAGTTCTTGACGTTGGCTGAACCAGTCACATTGTATCCGTTTGGATACCTGAACGTCCAGGTCCATTGTGCCGCATATACATCGATCGTCAGTGTGTTGGAGGAATTCGAAGGAGCCTGTCTGATGTAGTATGTCGCGGGTAGCGAGTATATGTAGAGTCCGAAAAAGACAACGACAAGGAACAGCACGAGAAACGCGACGTTTCTTGGCCGGCCGCGCGTAGAGGACGGTATTATGCCTGGTTTGATGTGATTTATCACTTCCCTGCCTGGCTTTTCCCTGGTGGATATTACCAGATACAATATCCATGCAATGAAGAATGCGCTGAATACGATAGACAGGACAAGATATATGTTGAAAAGTCTCCACCATACTGCCGACGTCGCGGAGGTGGAAGCGGCCAGCATCAACTTTGAAATCAGCACGACTCGTTCACACTCCAGTTTGTCAGTGAATCCACCTTCCCATGTACAGGTTGAGGAACCACCATGCGCCGATTATTACTGTAAACACTATCAGCAGCAAAATCACGAGATTGTCGGTAATCTCAAACGATCTGCGACCCGGTGCATCCTTTTCCACGTTTTCGTTTCCCATTGTTTCATCTGTCTCTTGGACTGTCATTTGCATCCCTCCATTTTACGCCATCGCAAACGCCCCGTTAAGCAGAATTCCCATGACTGCGATAAGGCCCCAGAAATAGAGCAATGCGGCTATGCTCGGCGAGTTCATTTTGCTTGTCAGTTTACCGTTCAGTCCCTTGATAAGGAAGTATATTAGCAATGCAATTGCTGCTATGATGTGCATCATGTGGACTATTCCTGCATCATAGAATACCGACAACAACGGACTCTCTGCTATGTTTGAAATGCCATTTCCGGAAGCAGCAAGTTGACTCCAATTTGACATCGTATATCCCAGGTATATCAATGCAAATATTATTGTGAGCACGAGTCCGCCGACGGTCATATCTTTGTTGTCACTTCTGACCCCCCTGTGTGCGGCATAAAGGCTCACGATGCTGCCTCCGAGGACAACTATGCTTACCCCCAGTGTTGTCATGTCTACAAGCGGTTTCGGCAACGGTGAGGAGAAGTATGGAGATTGCCAGATTACGAATAATGCAGCACCGATCATCGCGAAGAACATAAACATGTCGCCGGTGATGAAAACCCACATTCCAAGTCTCTTGCTGTCCATATTCCTGAAGGGCCATGTTTCTTTGTTAGGGTCGTCATCCCTTTCCACTACGGGGAAATAATCGTGATAGTCGTCGTTGAACCATCCGATAACAGCAATGGAAAATATCATGAGTCCAAGGCCTATAACCAGGTTATAGATCCCGCTGAAATATGTATATAATGTGAGACCAAACAAGGATACGAAAATGCCGAGGGAAAGAGCGAATGGCCATGGGCTGAGATGTCCGCCGCCGTGGTGCTCAGTTTCCGAAGCGCCTGCAACCTCAGGCAATATGAGCAACCTGTCACCCTGAACGACGGGAACGCCGTCAAAATTGAACTCCGGCGGCGGTGTCGGTATGAGCCATTCATATGACCACCCTCCCCAGGGATTGTCGCTCGCAGGTTTACCGCGTTTAATGGAGTAAATTATGTTGATTATGACAATGAGCTGTGCGAAACCAAAGATATACGATCCTATGGTTGCAAGCTGATTAAGTGATGTGAAGCCGAGCCCTGCAGGATATGTGTAGTATCTTCTGGGCATGTTGATAAGCGCCAGCATCGGGAAGTACAGGAGGTTTAGACCAACGAACGAAGCTACGAAATGAAGCTTTCCCAGTTTCTCGCTGTACATCCTGCCAAACATTTTCGGGAACCAGTAGTACAGGCCCGAGTAGATGCCGAAGAGTATGGTGCCCGCAAAAATATAGTGGAAATGTCCAACAACCGGGTAGTTCCCGTTAAACCCCGAGTCCAGGGCAATGTTTGCCAGGAATATTCCGCTGGCACCTCCTATGATGAATGCTATCACTCCTCCTACTGTGAAGAGCGCCGGAGTCTCCGGTCTGAATGTGCCCTTAATCTTAGTAGTCAATTCTCCAAGGACAAGCACTCCTGCAGGAATACCTATTATCAGTGTATTCACGTTCGCAAAATTCAGCCAGAACAAATTCGTGCCGGTCATAAACATGTGGTGCATGTACACCGTCAGGCTCATCAGTGTCTCAATTGCGAATGCACCTATCATGAGTTTCTTGGTGTAGATTGGCATTCCGGAAAACAGGCTGGATACGTCATACATTATACCCAGTGCAGGCAGAAAAACAATGTAGACTTCCGGATGTCCGAAGAACCAGAACAAATGCTGCCACAGGAGAGCTCCGCCGACTGGCGACAGCAGCACGGAAGCGCCGATCACACGGCCAATGAACAGCAGCCCGAGATCTAGGGCGAAGATTGGAAAAGCCATCCACATCATCATTATTGTGAACATTATGGATATGGTAAACATTGGGAGATCTATCCAGCGATATCCCTTGGCTCTCTTCAGTGCGATTGTCACAGCAAAGTTTACCGTGCTTACGATGACCGAAATAGAAAGAACTATCAGCGCGAGTATGGCCGCATTCTCTCCGGCCTGGGGTGAGTATCTTATCTGGTTGAGCGGCTGGTAAATTGTCCATCCCCCGGCTATGTTGCCTCCAGGCATAGCATAGCCAGTTATGAACAGAATGCCTGCAAACAAATAGAGCCAGTAACTCAGTGCGTTCAATCTCGGGAAAGCCATATCTTTTGCGCCAACCTGAATCGGGACGACATAGTTGGCAAAAGAAAAAGCAAATGCACTGATGAAAAAGAAAACCATCAGCAGCCCGTGTGTAGTGACCAGCTGATTGTAGTAGTACGCATTAACAAGCGTATTGTTGGGCACATACAGCTGGGTTCTCATCACAAGCGCCAGGGCGCCCGCGAAGAAGAAGAAGATCAACGAAGTAAACAGGTACAGTATTCCTATGTCCTTGTGGTTTGTAGTGAACAGCCATCTCTTCAACTGAGCCTTCATCGGAGATGCTTCATCCTTATAACCGTGTCCCATCAATTCCTTTAACCCCTGAAGTAATAGTTGGTTCATTCGTCTGTTTTGAAGGTTGAATTTCCTCAACTGCCATATAGGATAAAAACTTTATTGGGAGCAACGATGCTTTCGCAGACGCTTAATCTCCGGCTAAAGTGTGATTGATTGGAGCACCACACAATTGCCGCTATCTGTTTCCTGCTCGAGAGTCGTGTTGATGCAGCGAATGGCGAACGACTTGCGGATAGTCCGGTGCAGCAGGTTTCGGTGTATTGTGGAGCGACACACGTGCGGTAAGCTTATCTGAATGAGCCTGAATTGTGGACTGATAATGTTCGAAATCATTCTGTGGCCAATCGCCGCCCTCATGGTGTTATTCATCGCGATAAGCGTGAAATGGTCCTCAAGAATGAGGGAGCGCGTAGGCTTCTCTTTCGTCCTTTTCGTTTTAGGCATGATGGCCGCAATGATTGCTAGCATCGCCGTTTATGTCAACGATCCGACTATCGAATCAATTGAATTTTCAGCAGCCCTGAACTTCACAGTCATGATGGCCGGAATCGGAGCCATCCTTTATTCTTTCATAACGATGCAAGGTGGCGCGAATATGGATACAACCGCCGGTGCGCTTTCGAGTCCTGCAGCAAGACTCCTGACGGCGTACAGGATGTCCGTTATTTCTCTCGTTCTTGTGAATGAGATTTTAATGGGATGGGCCTTTTCAATGATATCGGGCACCGTCGCTGCGAAGGCTCATTCCATATCACTGATTACGATCATCAATGTCCTGAATGCTTCCGTCAATTCCTACTGGTTCACGTTCACAATGTCTGCCGAGATGTTGGCATCACTCTTCTACTTCAGGAAGCGGATGCCGATGGAAATGAGGATCATAGTTTCGTTCCAATCTGTCTTTATGTTCCTTCTTCCTACTGCGCTCATACCGTTTCACGGAAGCAAATTCGGAGTGTATGCGGGCAGCGTCGCAATGTTGTTCCTTTTCATCTATCTCTTCGATTATCTGTACAAAAATCGCAATCTGAAAATCCCGATTTCGAATTACATCATGCTTCTGCTTGGCATTTATGTTTTTATGATGGCTTCCCTCTTTTACTGGTCTGCAGGAGGCGGCTTGTTTCCGTTGACGCTTTCGGTTATTGCCGAGATGATACTTTATTTCGGCGCTATTCTGAACGCGGACGCATTTGCAAAGAAAGATGCTATGGTATGGCTCACCCGACCTTCATGGGCTTTCATTCTGCTCAGCCTGATATTTGCCGGCGAATACTTCATGGCTGGCCTGCTTGATGTCCAGTTCTTCGGCTCTGTTTTTCTTTCGCACGTAGGCACTGCCGTCATCGGGCATAATATGGTTTTGGCAATACCTGCCCTGCTTTTCGACTTCATAGAGTACGTTGGTCTGATCACCGGTTCCGTATGGTTCTACGTGATGATGGGTGCCGAAATGGGGGCGCTTGTTATTTTTCAGATAGGGAAGGTGCATCAGATTGAGACAAAGATCAGACTGGCTCTTGTGGTCGTTGCCTATTCGGTGTACAGTGTCCTCATTCCGTTCTTCCTGATACCCGGAGACACGCTGTCCACCATTCCGTTCCTCGGGTGGAGTATGGGTGTCGGTACCTCTGGAGCATTCGCTCCCGCACTTCTTGCAGCCATGGCAGGAACTTATCTGATAAGCGGCATTCTTTCCTTTTTCTTCGGTGGAAGGCAGGTGTGCTCACTGTTCTGTACGGCCGCGCTGATGTACCAGGGAACGTTTTACGACTCGATGAAGGAATTCGGCAAATCCTCCAAAATAGCGAAGAAAGTGCGGCGAAATACGATGTCCAGACTTTATGTCGTTACCGCTTCACTCGTCTGGTCTTCAATTTTCATTGCTGTCCTCCTTTCATATCTGACATCAGTCGGTGTGATTCATGTGAGCCTGTTTGGAGTGGATCCTATTGTCTTTATATACGTTTTTTACTTCAATTTCCTCTGGTATGTTATTTTTATTTCAATACCCTACTTCGGAACATATGGTTGCGTCACCACCGGCGTATGCCACTGGGGTATGTTCAATCAGTTCGTTGGCAGACTCGGATTCTGGAAACTCAAAGTGAAAGATCCCATTGCCTGTGTCAACTGCAAAACAAAAGACTGTACAAATGCCTGCCCGGTCGGTCTCACAGCCATGCCAGGAAGTTTCATCGGCAAGGGCGAATTCAGGAGTTATAAGTGTATAGGTGTGGGTGAATGTGCTTCAGCATGCCCAGTGGATAACATCTTCTTCTACGATGTCAGAAACTGGTTCAGGGACTGGCTCAGATCGAAGCAATCGGAAAAGCGCCACAGTCTCATTCTGAAGATTGGGGGGAAGCGTGATTGAACTCGGTGAATGCAATCAGGGAGTCTCTCAGGAACGATTATTCTCGGCTTATTGCAATCGTCACGCTCATCTTTGTCTCCGTTCTCGCCTACTGGTTAGTCACGCTGCAGATTGTTCCAGGCAATTCCTCATCTGCTGTTGGGGCGTTAATTCTTGCATCTGTCATTTCGGTTATCTTCTGGGCGCTCGTCCTGATACTGGTTTTTGGACTCGTTTTAAGGAATGCTTTCTTTGCGTTCCTGGGAATTCTGAGACACAGGCTGTGGGCGAAGATTTTGTTCCCCTCATATCTGGTCATACATCTTCTTATTTACGGACTGGTCCTGGAGAGGATACTCGTCTCTATCTTCGGGCAGCCCGGCTACAATGTTGGTCAGCTTGTTTTCATTCAGCTGGGCAGCTCATTTTATCCTCACACACTGTTCAACGCGCTTATACAAATGACTCTAAGCCCAAGTATTGTGATGTTTATGCCACCTTTCTACGGCATCGAACTGACTCTTTTCTCATTCTGTTCTGCAATAATAATCGCCGTACTCGTTATAGTGCATCTCGAAAGGCTGTCACGCTATGCAGGTCTCATAAGAAGGGCCGGCGGCTCTGTTATGTATCCCCTGATTGCAGTTATTGGCGGTGCCTCATGCTGCATTTCTCTTCCGGGCATCTTTCTCGATTTTACTCCTCTCGCATCATCAATACTCCTCGTGCCTATGTGGGTAGATGTGCTGAACGTACTCTATTATCTGCTGCCTGTTTCAGTGATCGTGCTGTTGGCTGTCGGCCTGAGGCAGTTCGAGTTTCTAACTGTTTCCGGCGATATAAAGTGAGTGTTTGTGATGTTAATCGAAACCATCCGGCACATTTTTGAAGTAGTGATGTGCGTTACGTGCGTCGAATGCTGAAAAGGCAGAGTAGGAGCTTTATCGCGAGATTTGTCATATCTGCTGTCCTTCTAGTCTCCTTCGTCAATCCGTACATCGAGTCGTCAGAATACCGGAATGCACTGGTATTCATGTTCTCCCACTATGCTTTGTTTATCGCAGGATTTGTCATTACTTACGGAATGGTGAAAATTCCGCGGTTGGCAATGCTACCTGTAAGTATAGTGTCCGTCTACTGGCATCTTCCGATACCATTTGCCCTGTCCGGCGCCCTCCCCTTTTTCAGATTGATCGAAGAACTTTCGCTGTTCACAGCAGGACTTGTTGCAGGTTCGGCGGTCAACTCCTTGTCATCAAAGGCAAAATCCGCTCTTCTGGGGCTCTGGGTCCTTGCAGATACGGGTCTATCGGTAATGTTCCTTGTTCTGCCGAGGATCTACTCTCATGCGGACATACCTCTTTCTCCTTACCCGCCGTTTCAGTTTGTGATGCTTGGCATCGCAATGGTGTTTTTCATGAATGTGGTTGTTGCCTTTGTTGTTTACAGTCATGTCAGGCACATAGGCGCCATACTCAGAGAACCGACATGATTGGCCACAGACGGGCTCTGCGGATGGTTCATCCTTTCGCCATGGCAAGTCTGGTTAACCGGCTTCTGACATTGCCAACTCCTCACACTCCTTGAATATCTTTATAGTTGACCGCCTTGCTTAGCCGTCACGGCATGAATGAAGGTGCAGCAAAAGAGCCCAGTCCCCTGACGCCGCTTCTGGATCATCTGCAGGAACTTGCTTCGCGTCTAAGGCGCATTTTATTCACCATTCTGCTTTTCACCGCTTTTTTCATGTTTTTCGGTCCTTCATCTGTGTCTGTGTCGCCTACGCACATAGCTCTCCCTTTGTTTGGTGCTTTCACCATTACAAGGATACCGATCGTCGTGCCGTCATTTCTGAACAGTTTTTCCACTCTCGCACTGCGGTACTTCATAACTCATGAGGTGCCGAAAGGCGTCGTGGTACTGAATGTCAATGTCTTCGACCCAATACTCTCTTCCATGCAGGTATCGCTTCTGTTCAGTGTGGCAATCTCTATGCCTGTAATTTTGACCGAAATGTGGAAGTTTATCTCCCCTGCGCTGTATGGTCACGAGAAGAACCAGCTCAAGTTGGTGATCATTCCTGCTTTTCTTCTATTCATTTCAGGGGCAGCTTTCGCTTATTTTGTGATCATACCGGTAATCCTGGTAGTGGTGAAACTGTACATGATTTCGCTGGGCATCCAGGCAACCATCAGTTTTAAATCGCTCGTGGCCCTCATCGTCGGCTTCCTATTCTCGTTTGGTTTGGCATTCGAGCTGCCGATAGTTATGGTTACTCTGACGAAATTCAATTTTGTCGGGCCGGAGGTTTGGAAGGAGAATTGGAGAATGGGCATACTTGCATCATTTATCATTGCCCTGCTCATTTCTCCCGGAGTTACTGGCGGTCTGATTGAGACTATAATCGGGCTCACACTCTCCGGACTGTATGCGGCAGGTGCCCTCGCATCACGGCGTGTGGCGAGGAAAAATGCGACCTCACAAGTTGAAACTGTCGAATCACAAGGGAAAATCTGAGTGCCTCTATTGGCAAAAATGAATGAGTGCTGGGAACTCCTTTATAAAAGCGAGTAGGAAGACTCCAGTTTTAACGGCAGGACGAAAGCGAAAGACAAACAAAACACAGGGCCTAACTCTTTGCAATGGCAGCATGGCGGGACACATCTGAATCCGAGCTTGTGTAGTGAACGTACGATCAGACGGGACTCTGAGGTCCCGGGCTGCTCACGCGGAAGCGCGAACAGTCACGGATTCTTCCGCAGGAAGTCACCGCATGCAGCGTGCGAAGGATGTCACTTCTTTTCAGCTGTAACCTGAACTTCTTTCTCGAGCTCTTTCTGTATTTCCATTTGTCCACGCTTGAACTCACCGGCTGCCTTACCGAATGACCTGAACATATCCGGTATCTTGTTAGCACCGCCGAATAAAATGAGTGCTACGATTATTACTATGGCCCAGTCCCACATGTTTCCTATCAGCACCATCACCTCGAGTGATGCTCTATACCTGCCGCAGCTTATAGACATTTCGAATACGTGGTATTTCGATACTCAGAGTGACTGATACTCATTATGATACGGCTGCGCATGCTACACAGAATGCTTCGACAAGACTGTCGCAGATGTGGTGATCGGTCTGCATCACGCTCTCTGGCAGGTCGTTCATTGCATATTCGCCTTATATGTGAGTTACAATGTATTTATTGTTGAACCCGTAAATCGTCAATCATGAAAATATTCGGCAATTTCGATAAGGCATTGGCACTCATAGTTGTGATAGTATTTGGCGCAGGTATTTTTGCTGGTTTTCTATTCTCATACGGCCCCCTTGCCGGTGCATCGGGAGCCGGCAATGGTGTTTATGATTTGAATCTAGTAATCACTACGCAGAACTGGTATAACAATACTATCGGATCGCAGCCGGCGTACTTTGTTGTGCACGACGGAAAGCTCTACTCATCGGCTAACATAAGTCTGCCAGCCAACGTTCCAATCGACATCACCATCGTGAATTACGACGGCGGTGCTGCTGTTGTGCCTTCTCAATTCGCAAACGTCACAGGAACAAATGGCAATGATGTTTTTGTTGTAAACGATACAAACGTCAACTCAACTACCGGTTCCTCAAGCGCCGGTATTGCTGTGAATGGCGGAATGACATTGAGCTCATTCCCGAAGGACAATGTGGCGCACACTTTTTCAGTGTTCAAAAACGGTAAGACTGTCTTGAATATTCCTGTGCTGCCCTCTTCTACCGAATATGCCACATTTGTTCTCAGCCCAGGTGTTTATCACTGGCAATGTGAAGCATTGTGCGGCAGCGGACCGTACGGGGATGCAGGAGCAATGCTTGCAGCGGGCTGGATGAATGGAGTCATCATTGTTAAGTAAATCGGAAACGGCAACATCAGCATAAATGCGCCCACGATGATGACTAATCTGGTGTTGAAATCTCATCGAGCTAGATCTGTCTTGCATGCTTTATCAAAACACGCTATGGTGAAAAGTTTATAGAGAAAAAGCATAATAGCCGGGCAGATAGAATGACAAAACCCGACGGAAAACGTGTCGACGTATCTCGCAAAGATGTTTTCGAAGTCAAGATGGGCGATAGAGAATCTGTATTGCTTTCAGAGAATGAAGCAACTCAGCTCTTCGAACGACTGAACACCGCGTTGCGCGGAAAAGAGACACCGGAGAGTCCGAAGAGTCAGACTCCGAGTACCGCCGGCGAGCACGACGAAACTCCGCCTCCACGGGCTTCTTCTGCCAGGTCCAGCGCAACAGGCAACAGGAAATTTACACCTGAAATCAGACGCCGTCAGAATATGCTTATGGCCGGTATCATTGTTTTTGTCATAGGTGTGGCGTTCATATTTGCAGATGTTCATACACTGACCACTCCTCCGCCACCGGCATTCAAACCTCCACCTGCACCGTATGTTCACTTCACCATCGATGCCGGTCCAAACGGTAGTTTTACGTTCAATGGCACGAGTCCGGGTCCTACACTTACTGTTCCTGTAAACACCCGTGTCTGGGTTACATTCCATGTTGATTCGAGCGCAGGATATCCACATTCGTGGGTACTTGTTCCTGGTAACGTTTCGCCCGTGCCAACTCCCGATTTTACACCTGTCTTCCCTAATGCAACAAGTCCCAATCCTACCGCTGGCTCACCGGTCGGCAGTTCCGATCAGATTGTGTTCTTTGCCAACAAAGCAGGCAGTTACAAGTACATCTGCGAATTCCCCGGTCACTTCGAATCCGGCATGTGGGGCTGGTTCAATGTCACTTCAGGCAACACTACGACCACTGTACCTAAGGAGCATTTCAGTCTTGTGGCGGGTGCCAACGCCACTCAGACGTTCAACGGGACCACGCCAGGTCCTGCCATGACGGCTCCGAACAATACAATGGTCTGGCTCACACTGACGATACCGTCAACATCTGCTTCAAACCATTCCTGGATACTTGTTCCGGGAAACATAACGAACACCACTTCCCCAAATTACACTCCTGTTTTCAAGAACGCATCAAGTCCGAATCCTACTGCGGGTACGCCAAAGAACACGACTATTCAGATTTATTTCAACGTGACTAGAGTGGGTAATTACAAGTACATTTCTGAAGTTTCTAACGACTTCGCCAAAGGAATGTGGGGAACATTCAATGTGACGAAATCCAACTATACGGCGCTCGTTGCTTCTGCTCATACGACAGTCAGCAGCACGAAAACAATCCAATCATCCCATGGTACGCGATCGGGAACGTACTACACAGTCCAGGACACACTTGCCGTATCAAGCACAATCTTTACACAGGCCCATTATCTCACATATCTTGGAGGCTTCATCGGAATCTATGCCGATGCGGCCGTCAGGGAAACAATCTGAACTAATTTCCTTAATCTATTGTGTGAATGTATTTTTTTAACATTCACATCGCCAACTTCCGCGAGATTCACGACCGAAAAAGCTGGCTGAGCGGTGGATCGGCGAGCGGCAGATTTGTTACTGTCTGCTCAATTACCAAGGGAGAAGACGCCTACCAGGGCGAGAATGGCTGATGCCACTGCAGTAATCAGGTTCGCCGCAACCAGCGAAACAGACATTCCGATTACTCCAACAGCCATCATTGTATAACATCCTGTTCTGGAATTCCGCATGGATTGGGTCGCCTCTGTTTAACGCGTGAGAGAAAAAGAATCCGATTAATAAACTTTCGGAGGGATCACCCGACACTGGTGTTAATGTGGATCGGCCCTACAAGTGCACTTTCTGCCGTCTGATGCTCTTCGAGGCGTTTGGATGAGTGATGGTTGTGTATGTGGATAGATGTGTTTGTTGTACTGCAGTAAAAATAATCGATGGTGTTTAATAACCTTCTAATCAGTCTTGCCAACCACATTCATATTTCCATATATTGAGCATGGATGGCAGTGTCAATGGAATCTGAAACGGATAAGTTGGATCATAATGAGGGAAGCATAGGTGACTCGAAGGGCGCCAGCTCGCTCAAAGCAGCCACTCGTAACAGACTCGTGACCGCCCGAGTGATCCGTATATCTGCGATTGCCGTATTTGGTATTTCTTACTGGCTCATTTATGCGGCTGCCAATGACATGATATTCTATTACCGCACGAGCGTCTATCCTTTTCTCGCAGCGACAAATACTCCCAATCCTTACTTTTTCCTGCGGACTGGCAGCTTACTTAATTTATACGAGTCCGGCGTCGAATGGTTTCCAACGGGTCATATCGGTCTTGTATTCCTGGCGGGAGACACTTTTTTCTCAGTAATAATCAGTCTGATGGTTGTCAGGAACTCTCTGTACATCTACGATTCAATCAGGGCCGGCATGCTGCACAGAGACTTTGTTCCGGTTAAATTTTTTTCCTTAATCGTTATAATCTTCACTGTACTAATGTGCCTTGCGCCGCTTGACGTTCTGGCCGTGATTGCCCTCAGGAGTTATTTTTCTGTAGCGTCTCTGGAAATATGGGTTTCCAGTTATCGTTACTTTGACAACATAATTGACGCAATACTTCTTGGTCTCCTCATTCTCCTGTGGCGCAGGATTATGCACTTCTTGCCTTCATGACATCCTGCATTCACGAATTCTAATGGTGCGCGGGTCTTTTTCCGCTCGCTCAAATACCGCAAAATTAAATATCAATTGGCAAATAACGCCAAACGAAAGAGCAAGGGTGTTTTGAACGGTCGCATTAAAGGTTATGAGCATTGAGGATTACTATTACCTGTCCAAGACCTCAGGCGCAATGAAGAATCCTCGAACTAGATTCAACGACGAACTTTTCGTCAAGAATGGTGAAGATTATCTTTTCAAGTACCTGGATTCAAACGTTGGTCGTATCGATGACAGCCGGCGTAAATTCATCAAAGGGATGATATTTGGAATAGGTGCAGCTGCAGTGGCGAGCGCTCTCGGCGCAATCCGCGGTCTGGAGGTACCGATCGTGGGTGCGAAGTCTTACACAAAGATGCTCCTTGTGGACTCGACCGGCTCCGCCGTAAAGGCTTCCGCATTTCCGGTCAACAATCCAATTATAACGCTGTATGAATACCCGCTTCAGAACGAAATCAATTTCGTACTCAATCTCGGTGACCAGCAAAACAACCCTGTCGCGGTTCCAGCAGCAGAAGTCACGGTTCCGCTTGACGGAAGCAAATATAAGTTTGCTGGAGGAGTCGGGCCGCACAAATCGATTGTGTCATACAGCGCAATATGTCAGCATCTCGGTTGCTCTCCTCCGGAAATTCATTTGTACCCTCCGGACGAAATGAAAACCGGCATGCCACCCCCTGCACTCCTTCCGCCTGAAGCGATTACAGCAGCTAACAGTGCAGGTATCCCGGCTGTCATACACTGCGACTGTCATGGCTCCACATACGATCCTTACCGTGGCGCAGCTGTGCTGACTGGACCTACTGAAAGGCCACTGCCTTCGGTTGTATTGGAATGGGATTCTACCACAGATCAACTTTATGCAGTTGGTGAGGTGGGAGTTCCTGTTTACGGCCATACGAGCACTCTGGAAGGCGGTACACCGGTAACCGGCAGTTCTACTGTAGTTACCGCAAAAATAAATCCGTTCCCGTGATGAATAAAGTGATTGAATGAAAGTGTTTGATAAGCTTTCAGGTATGATTTCGAAATACGTGCCGAAATTTTCGCTCACTGATATAATCGACATCAATGAACAGCCTCTCTTCAAAACGCCCAACTATATGTTTCGCATTAAATACTGGCTTGGTGCCCTTGTGGCTGCCGCACTTTCGTTTGAGGTGTTTTCCGGCCTGTTCCTGCTTTTGACCTATTATCCCTCGGATCCTTACAACCAGACCATTTTTCTGGTTCAGAAAATCCCGTTCGGCGCGCCTATATTGTTCAGTCACCTGTATGGTGCATATTTCATGATTTTTCTGATATACCTTCATCTTTTCAGAAATTATTTTGACGGCGCCTACAAGAAGCCTCGCCAATTTCTGTGGGTAGTTGGCCTCGTACTATTCGCGCTAACCCTCGCAACAGCGTTCACTGGTTACTCCCTGCCGGCTGACATACTTGGTGTGGATGCGGATGGCGTAGCCAATGGTATTCTCTCCTATTTGCCTGGCGGAAGTACGCTTCAGGTTATAGTGTTCGGCAATGGTCTGCCTCTGGACATGTATACAAGGCTTCTTGCCTGGCACATCATACTTACCTCCATGATTGGCGCGTTTTTCGTCATCCACTTCCTTCTCTTTGAACAGTATGGTGTGATGCCATCCAAGAAGGTCAGAGACAAAGCTCCTGCGGTATATTCAAAGGACGAATGGAAAAATTTCAATCCATGGTGGCCCCGTAACTTCGTCTACATGCTATCACTGACCCTCATGATTTGGGGTCTCATCCTTATAGTTCCAAACGTGCTGGCAAATATAAACGGCATTCCATTCATACTGCAGCCTGCCCCGGCTCCATCACCAACGAGTCCCCTCGCACTCACAGTGCCTCCGTATCCGCCGTGGTTCTTCCTTTTCCTCTACAAAGCACTTGATTTCAACACCCCTACAGGAGGCGCATACAATCCGCTGGTTGCATCCACACTGGCAGCAATGATTCCCGCGCTCTATCTGCTTGCTTTGCCGTGGCTTGACAGATCAGACGAAACCGAGCCGCAAAGGAGATCTTTGTGGATAGGCATAGGCATACTGCTCATTACCTACCTTGTCCAGCTTACCATCTGGGGCTACACAGCCCCCGGTGTGCCAGAGCCATTCGCATTGCAGGTGGGTTTCATGCTTCCACCGCTGGTTATGACATTCCTGTTCGTTTATCTGCTGCCACGATTCCATAACCGGAGAAGAGGCGAGTTTGAACTGAGCCCAAAGACGTCTGCACTGCTGATTGCAGCAGGACTGACATTCGTAGGCACTATCCCGAGTCTCATGAGTTCGCCGGTAATTTATGGAGCAGGGATACTGATTCCTCTTTGTCTTTCGTTAGCACTGTTCGGCAGAAGCACAAATGGTGTGGCGCATTCATGGTCTACAGATGAAGCCATAGATCGAAGGAGATCCTTCTGGATAGGTGTAGTCATACTGCTCATTACCTACCTTGTCCAGTTAGGCGTCTGGGCATATACAACAAACGGGAAGGCCGAACCTCTCACCTACCAGGTCGGTATTATGCTTCCACCGCTGGTAATTGCCTTCCTGAGCATTTATCTGATACCGAAATTCGTGAACAGGGCAAAGGGAAATTTACGGTTAACTCCGAAAACTGCAGCTTTGCTGGCCGTCGCAGGTCTTGTCTTTATTGGCACGTTGTCGAGTTTCCTGAGCACGCCAACAGTCTATGGTCTTGGTATAGTAATTCCCATCGGCCTGGCGTTCATATTGTTCGGCAGGAAGATCGCCCGCGGAACATCTACCGACACGATTGGCAATGAACCTGAGGCGGATGACGTCAGAATTAAAAAATCACCGATTCTTCTCATCTCGGCCCTCATGGTTCTTGCCTTCATTATATTCGGATTCATGCTTCTGGTTCCGACCACGGGCCAGGCAAGCACATACTGGGGGATAGGCACAGGCATTGAGTTTCTCATATTCAGCTACGCACTGTATCTGTATGATAATCTCTTCTTCCCACAGGAAAACGATGAATTCAGGCTGCCGGCAATACAGTCATCCGATGATGGTGCTGCTGATATTCCCGAGGTGCATACGGTTCCAGAAGCTGTCTCAGGCGCTCCGAGAGAATGACCTGAGACGACACCGGAGTCAT
Source organism: Candidatus Sysuiplasma acidicola (assembly GCA_019721035.1). Taxonomy (NCBI): domain Archaea; kingdom Methanobacteriati; phylum Thermoplasmatota; class Thermoplasmata; order Candidatus Sysuiplasmatales; family Candidatus Sysuiplasmataceae; genus Candidatus Sysuiplasma; species Candidatus Sysuiplasma acidicola. The sequence goes on along the minus strand of JAHEAA010000005.1, from coordinate 55,621 downwards.
TTCACTGTCGCTTTTCCATCCTCAGTGCATTGGTCTCCACTCTGCGACAGATGAAGGGCCAGACTCATACTTTTTATATTAATGCCATTTAGCAAATCTTACGTCTCATATTTCCGATTTCATTGAGCTGACAAAGCCGCGTCTCATAACTGCCGAACTGTTTGTGGCCGTGGCGAGCCTCGTCGTTGCCGGTCGGATGTCCGTTCCTGTGCTTTCTGTCATCAAGCTTGTTGCGTTGGGTTATCTGGGTCTGGGCGGCTCGGCGGCTATCAATTCTTACTTTGACAGGGATATAGATGTCGTTATGTCACGGACTGCCGGACGCGCTGTTCCATCAGGAAGATTGAAACCATCGTCGGCTTTGATCTTTGGTCTGTCCACGCTCGCCCTGTCCGTCTCTCTTTCATTCATTCTGATAAATCCCCTCACAGCATTGATCATAGGCTTGGGCTCTATATTGTATATCGGTCTTTATACCGTTTATCTCAAAAGGAGGACACCTGGTTCTGTTCTCTGGGGCGGTCTGTCCGGTGCGATACCAGCTCTCGGCGGATGGTCTGTTTACACCCAGACTGACTGGCTTATTCCCGCCCTAATTTTTGCCGTCGTCTTCTTTTGGCAGCCCGGTCATTTCTGGCCGCTTTCAATTTATTACCGGGATGAGTACAGGTCCGCAGGCATTCCAGCCTTATCCACAGTCAAGGATACACGCAGCATTGCGCAATCTGCGCTCCTGTACAATCTCGTGACAATTGCCGTCACATATCTCCTGTATTTTGTTTCGCGCCTCTCCATCGTTTTTCTGCTTGTGATGAGCCTCGCTAACGGATGGCTCATATTCCGTTCTGTAAAAGGCACAAGGTCCGAGGATAAACGATTTTTTCTCGGCAGCTTCCGTTTCTCCATCGCATATATGTTCGTCTTTTTGCTGTCACTCATTGTGTCAAGTCTGGTGCCCTTTCCATTTGCGCTGCGATGAGTAAACGAACGCTGAACAAAGCTCTGTTCACGATCCTGCCGATAGCTGGTTCAAGCAATTTCGCCGCCTTAATCGACAATTCTCATACCCGCTCTTCCGGCTGAAACGACAGGCTGCTTCCATTATTGCGCGGTCCAACTATTTTTATCGGTAAAGCGATTCTCATCCGGTATACTCATGAATTTTGAGCTCAGCGAAGAGCACGAGATGGTCAGGAGCACCGTGAAGAAGTTTGCCAGAGGTGATCTCGCATCCGTCGCAGAACGTATGGACAGAGATGATTACTTTCCCGAAGACATGTTCAGAAAACTGGGCGGCCTGGGGATGCTTGGCATTACTGTGCCTACCGAATATGAAGGTGCGGGCCTCGATTATATTTCTCAGACTGTGTGTCTTGAGGAACTCGCTCGTGTCTCTCCTGCTTTTGCACTGTCCGTAGGCGCTCATTCGAATCTCTGCCTAGATAATTTATACCGCAACGGAAGCAGGGAACAGAGGGAGGCTTATGTGCCAAGGCTGGCAACAGGCAAACTTATCGGATGTCTCGGGCTGACTGAGCCAGAATCCGGATCTGATGCTCTTGCAATGAGGACCGCTGCCAGAAGAAGCGGTGACGCATACATTCTCAGCGGTTCCAAGACGTTCATAACAAACGCTCCGGTGGCGGACATCTGTCTGGTCTATGCAAAGACTAGGCCGGATTTGAAGACCAAAGGGATAAGTGCCTTCGTTGTGGAAGCCTCTTATTCAGGTTTCAGAAAGGGGAAAAAGTTCGACAAAATGGGTATGCGCGGCTCGCCTACCGGTGAGATTTATTTCGACGACTGCTCTGTTCCCGCGATTAATCTCGTGGGCAGGGAAAACGGCGGAGTATCCATCGTTATGTCAGGCCTGAATGTCGAGAGAGCCACGCTCGCCGGTATCTCACTCGGCATTCAGGCAGAAGTGCTGGAGCTGGCAGCCAGATATGCAATGAAAAGAAAGCAGTTCGGCACACCTATTTCTGAATTCGAAATGATTCAGGAGAAGATTGCCACTATGTGGGTGGATCTGGAGGCCAGCAGGCTGCTGATATACAGGGCACTGGATATGCTGCAGAAGGGCAGGGGAAGGAACAGGGAGGCGGCTGCTGCAATCATGTATGCGGCGGCAGCATCCACGAGAAGTGCACTTGATGCTATTCAGATCATGGGCGGTAATGGATACATGCGGGAATTCAATGTCGAGCGACTGATGCGCGATGCCAAACTTCTCGAAATCGGAGCAGGAACCACAGAGATAAGGAAACTGATAATTGCGAGGGAAGTGCTGAATTCATTGACCTGATGTGCCGGACCGGCTTGCCCTGCGGGCTTATTGGCATATTTGCAGTAGCAACCCGATAAGGTCGCCAAATTGTCAGGGTCTAGTAGCAGGCGCCAGGCTGCGTGCTAATCATTCTTCCGACTGATTTAATTACGATTGTTCTATTCTGTTTCAGGTGATTGAAATTACGAGCCATGAAGACACCGGAGCAGGGAAAAGGAAACGGTTTGGCAGGCGGGTTTATCTTGTTTCAGGCGGCGTCACGAAGTTTAAGAAGGCGCATCCGGAAATGGATTTTCGCTATATGGTGAAGAAGGCATATGACTACGCAATGAAGGACCTGCCTTCTCTTGAGAAAGATGATATCGACGGTTCAAGGATATCCTATTTCTCGGATCACTTTACAAGACAACTGAAGGCAGCAAGCATGGTTCAGGACTACCTGGGATTGAATCCCAGGGGCAGCATGCGTATTGAATGGGGCGGAGCCACAGGTGGAGAGGTTTTTCAGTCCGGCTTCGAGGCAGTCGCCTCCGGAAGGATGGACATATGTCTGGTTGCCGGTTTCGAGACGATGTCCAGGGTTCAGACATGGAAAGGAAATGAATTCATAGCCCTTGCATCGGACACAAATTATGATTATCCGAATGGCGGTTTCTACAGCGGTTACTACGCGCTGATGGTTACGAGGCACATATATGAGTATCTGAGGAAAAGTAAGTTCGCGAACATCAGGGATGAAAGAGAGGCTCAGCGGCTTGCTTTCAAGGAGGCTGCGAGAATACTCTCAATGGTTTCGGTGAAGAATCACATAAATGCGCTGCACAATCCTTACGCACAATATCCTAAAAGGCTGACCATCAAAGACGTCATGTCGTCCGAGATGATATCCTACCCGCTCACCAGGGAAATGATATGCACCATGAGTGACGGTGCTGCTGTTGCAATACTCGCCAGCGAGGATGAGGCATTCCGCCTTACCGACAATCCGGTTCTGATAAGCGGCGTGGGCTGCGGAACTGACACGATGCGTCTCGCAGACCGGCCCTTTGGCGAAGTTCCGCTTATGAAACATGAAAAGAAGGAGGATTACGCAGGGCTTGCCTATCCGGGCGCTCACTCTTTCAGGGCGGGCCGCGCGGCTTCCATTGAAGCGTACGAGTCTGCCGGTATCGAGAATCCGATGAAGGAGATAGATTTCATCGAGCTTCATGATGCATATGCATCATCAGAAGTTCAGACATATGAGGACATGGGGCTCTGCAGATACGGCGAAGGGTATGACTTCATAGAGAGCGGCAAACCATTCCTGGAAGGCATTGATTACGGCTTGCCTGTTCCGGGCGCCGGAAAAATGCCAGTCAACCCTTCGGGCGGTCTGATTGCATGCGGTCATCCTGTAGGCGCCACCGGGCTCATGCAGGCCGTATTCGCGTTGTGGCAGCTTCAGGGGACTGTTGCAAAACACTTCGCTGACCCCACGCTGCAGATCAGGAAGCCCAGACGCGGAGCGATACATTCACACGCAGGCACGGGAAGCGCAGTTACTGTCTCAATACTGGAGGCGGTGAGATAAATGGCTTCAACTGCGAACAACAGGAAGCTCAGGAAATTCACGAAGTACCGCGATGTCATGTCTGAGATAAACAGGAAGGGTGCGGCAATCTACATCGAAAAGGAATACGGAGATCAGCTGGTCATAAACTTCCCCTATTCTGTGAACTACATACACAGTTACGCGAACGATTCCAGATTCTTCCTCGGCCTCGCCGACGGCAAGTTATTCGGTTCGAGATGTGCCCGGTGTGATTACGTATTTGCAACACCGAGGAGCCACTGCATGTTTTGCGGTGAGGAGACACGCTGGAAGGTGCTGCCGCGAAAAGGAAAAGTCCACTCATGGACGACATGCGAATTCGGGAGCGAGGCATTCCTGAAGGAAACGCCATATAATCTAGCTCTGATTGAATTCGCCGGTGTTAACAGTCTGTTCATGACAAGGCTGAAGGACTGTGTCCGGGAGGACATTTATGTCGGTATGCCTGTCGAAGCCAGGTTCGCCAGGAAGCCCGAGTACCTCGTCCGCGACGTATGGTTCGTTCCGTCCGTCCCCCCGGCGAAGAAGAGAAAGCGATAACGCCCTCACTGGAAGACGGGTCTGGGCGTCAGGCCCGCCTCTTCCACAATTTTTGGTATCGACTGTTCCCACGATACGGTCATAATGTGTATGCCAGCTAGTCCGCGAATCCGTTTCAATTCGTCTATTGCCTCCAGTGAGATTCTGATACCCTCCTGCTCCTGCGAATCCGCCTTTTCCATTCTCGTCAAAATGTCGTCCGTCACGGCGATGCCGTGCATCTGCTCTCGAAGGTGTCTCGCCATTTTCAGCGATCGCAGCGGCATTATTCCGGCAATGACGTGGCACTTACCGCCAATACCGCTTGAATTCACGTCGTCCATAAATTCGCCGAACAGCTCCAGATCGAATATTGGTTGCGTCTGAATGAATTGCGCTCCCGCATCGACTTTTTTCCTTATCTTTTCGATCCTCTGCTCACTGTCTTCGCGCACCGGCGAAGCGGCAGCACCGATGAAAAAATCAGGCGGTACCGATATTTTTCCTCCACCAAGGAGTGCCGATTCGTCTCTCATCTTTCGTATCATTGAAATTAGTGTCTCAGTGTTAAGGTCGTAAACCGGTTTGGCTTCCTTCTCGTTTCCAACTGCAGGAAGATCTCCGTAAAGGCACAGGATGTTCCGCACTCCGAGCGCAGATGCACCCAGCAGGTCGCTCTGCAGGCCTATCCTGTTCCTGTCCCTGAGCGTCATCTGCATGACCGGCTCCAGTCCTACCCTCATTACAGCGAGGGAGGAAGCAAAGCTAGACAGTCTAACCATTGCGCCTGTGCAATCGGTGAGATTTGCGGCATCCACAAATCCTTTCACAATCTCCGCCTTGTGAACTAGCGGTTCAACTGTTGATCCCTGGGGAGGTCCGAGTTCGCATGTGACAGCAAATCTGCCCGATTGCAAAACACTCTTAAGCCTGCTAGTGAATCCAATGTCAATTGCGTCAGAAGTGCGCTGTGCCAACTGGAGTTCCCACCATTATTTGTTAAGATGCATCAGTGTTCCTTCGCTTGCGGGCATCCCCTCTTTTTCCATCATGGAAATGATGCGCCCGCCAACCACAACTTCGGTTCCCGCCAGACCCACAGAAAGGAATAGCGAGATGTCCTCGTCATTCCTTCCGCCGTGGTCTATGAGTTCAGACAAATCCGTGATCTTCTCTCTTGTCGCTTCATCAACAAACAAAAGCGAACCGTAACTCTTCAGCTGCTGTACAGAATCTGATGAAACCGTGCTGGCGGTTTTGACAATCTCCGGATCTATTTCATGCGATTCTCTGAATTTCTGACCCATGCTGGACACATGCTGTCCCGGTCTCAACCAGTCGTTCATCACAACCGGAACCTGGGAAGTCGTCGCAGTCAGCACGATGTCAGAGTGTGCGACAAGACCGCTCGCATCCTCTGATATAGATATGTCGAGTCCAAGCTCCTTGAGCTCACTTTTCATCTTGTCAGTGTATGCTTTTGCATGCGATGTATGCTGGCTGTAGACAACAATTTTTTCCAGCTCCCGCATCCTTGCAATTGCAGGCACAACAGATCTGGCCTGCTTGCCGCTCCCGATGACTCCGAGTGTTTTCGAATCATGCCTGGAGAGGTGTTTTACCGCGACAGCATTAATTGCAGCTGTACGCAGTCTCCCAATGTCCTCACCTACAAACATCCCCCTGATTTCTCCGTTCATGTTGTATATGACGGTCACCTGCTGCTCAAGAGTAAGCTGTCCGTACGTCGAATAAACCCTCAGTCCAATCTCCCTTTTTCTCTCGCTCGCCCCGGCGGTCACGACGAGCTTTCCCTCGTTGGTTTCGCATGTGAAACGGGGCGGTGAAACTACCAGTCCCTTGCGCTTGTCACGCATGAACTCCTCGACTTCTGAAACGACGGCATTTACCGTATCCTCCCTGGCAATAATCTGGGCAAGGTCGTCGTCGGTATAGATCGAGATTTTGCCGGCCATCTGTTTCAACACCTCACGCCAATAACGGTGAGCTGAAATAAATACCCATGCAATGTCAAGCATCCTATTCATTATTTGGGTGAGTTTAATTCTTATCCGAATTTAACGAGGCAGGCACTCCAGCCTTTCAATAAACGCGCATTTTCAAATGCGTGTTATGACTCGCGAAGGCAATGCGGCCATATTCAGTGCCCTGATGCCATCGTTTCTATAGAGCAGCATTCTTCCCTTGACTCCTATCACTTCTCCTTCGTGAACACCTACCAGTTTGCTGTACGTCGGTTTCGACTCCAGTGGTTGCCTGATGGGATAATCCTTCAGTGTCACCATGTCAGATGGGGACAAGCCAAAATGCTCTCTTATCCCGGCAGCGATGCTGCTGTACAATCTGTCGATGTCTGCGTAATCGGGGCCGTACTGGAGTTCCTGCATGAGATCAGCGGATCTGTGCATCTGGGCTATTGATAGGCCCGAACTGATTTTTTTCTCCATTTCCCTTGCAGCCTTCCTTGAACGGAAGGTTCCCACAGTGAAATACGCGTCTGCCCCCTGCTCAATCAATCGCTCCCTGAGTCTGCTGCTGCTCGTCATGCCGACCTTGGTCTTGCTGCCATAGAATGCGATGTAAACCATGTGTTCTCTCCTGCACAGTTCCCAGTCACACAGCTCGCCATCGCATATCGGATCAAAGAGACATTTCTGTATGGGTATGATGCTTCTGCTGCAGAATTCACACTGGGCAAAGTTGATTACCTGTCTTCTGAACGGACAGGGCCGATAACCGTCAGACCTGAAACTTCCTATACAGTACTGTTCGTCCGATACTGTGAATGAAATGACATCCAGCTCAATCTCCTGAAGCCTGCTGCTACCAAATGAGTAAGTCAGGAAGCGAGGTGCATACTCATCCCAGTCGAAGGATATCGCATGCATCTTCTCTGCCTTTTCAACGGTTAGCAACTTGTCCGCACTGATGAACACATAATGGTGTAGTGGCTAACGCGTATAAGTTCTGTTACTTTGTCCGGCATCCCTGCAGCTCCGGCGAAGGCATGTTATCTACGCTTGTCGCATTAATGCCGTGACGTGGCTATGCCATGAGGCCTGGAGATTGTCCCTGCAGCAGCCGGTTGCTTCCACCGATAGATGCTACCGGGATAGGCAGCGATTTGCTAATGAATCCGCACTTCTATCTCAAAGTCGGGTCAAAACAGGAGGGCCGTCAAGAACCCCTCGGCACAATGTTCACGCACTTCACTTAGCAAAACTGACTTAAGCCACCTCGGTATAGTAAGCGCCGGTACAAATGCTGAGGGAATGTCAGGAGCACGGATACTTCAGAGGCGAAAAGTGCCCGGTATGCGAGGCAGAGGGTAAATTCCTCATGAGCGACAGAGAAGTTGAACACATAGGAAGAAGCATGGCCGGCGTCCTGAGACACTTCCCCAAACGCTTCGATCTTGACATGGATGAGAAAGGCTGGGTCGATGTGAGAGCGTTTATATCTGCGATGATCGAGCGGCAGCCGAGACTCCACTGGCTCAGAATGCATCATATAGTCGCCATCGTGGAGACAGATCCTAAAGGAAGATACCAGTTGAGTAACGGAAAAATGAGGGCGACGTACGGCCATTCCTTTGAGGTCGAACTCGATCTGCCGACGGACAACATACCCGAATTGTTATACTATCCTGCGACAGAAGAGGAAGCGCCTATATTGCTTGAGAACGGTCTTAAACCCGCAGACCGAAGGATGGTGCACCTGTCCAAGACATCTGCGGATGCCTATAATGCCGGAAGGGTGAGGACAGACAAACCAACAATAATTGAAATCGAAGCCTCCATGATGGTTAAGGAAAACGTCCCTATTCAAAGGGCAGGTAAAACTGTCTTCATTACGAAGGAAGTCCCGGCAAAATATCTGAGAAGGATGAGTGATGAGGAAATCGTTGTGCCTGATGATTCTGAATCACCTGATAACGAGAACGAGTAACATATGTGGGAAACAGTCACGAATAATAAAAGATGACCGTTTTCTCGTGGAGTCAACGGTTCAGCGGGACTTCGATTTTTTCTTCCTCAGAGTTGAGTTTCTGCAATAAAACTAAACTGTGCAACGTTCATTAATCCCTGCGGTGGAATAGAATCGGTAAGAGAAGAATGGTAATCTTGGCAGGCGTGCTGATAGTGACAGTTGCATGTGTAATATTCTGCGTACCATTCATTCCAGGGACGATACCACCTCCTATAGCACAACCGGATAGTCATTTCGCATTTCATTACTATGGGTCGATTGGATACAGGCTGTTTGGCACCGGAGTAACATACTGGAACGGCGGGTTTTACTGGGGTCCCCCCCCCGCCAGCCTACTATGTATGATTGTACGGATCACTGCTGTTTCTGAATTCGGCTCTATCAGTCTTGCCATTTCTGGCAAGTCAAACAGCGACATCCCCTTCCCTTCCTTTCTTGCCAAACGATTTCTACATACTGTACATGAGCTTCCTTTCTGTTCCCGCCTTCTCAATGGACACATTAGGCTTAATTTCTCCGCCATTGCCATAGTGGAGTTTTCAATAGAGGCACCCAAAATGACAGATGAGGCTGTATTGATGGAGGTATTCGGCCGATGAGCTGTAAAGGAATGCCCGTATACGCTGAGAACTTCGGTGCATTTGAATGCTCTCTGCATGTGCGTGTTACAATCGCCAGCGTGCCATGCGGTTCCAGTCCATAATTTCGGGCCACTTCATTGGCTTCCAAATCATCGGTGAATACAAGACTGACCCCTTCCTGTTTGGCAAGTGCTATCGCAGTGGATTCCCTGGCGCCCAGTCCGCACTCCTCCGTTATCCGTTCGTCCATTTCGCTGATTAGCCGGTGGGTTAATTTGACCGGAATTGTGTCCATGGCGATCGTTACGCCGTAGTATTACGGCAGTTTAAGACATTTAACGAGATTGCTTCAAAACCGTTATTTGTGCCAGCTCAATAAAGAGAGCGTCAATGCGGCGGGTGAGATGGAGCCGAGCTGGAGTCAGTTTAAATAATTTTTTTTGCCCAATTGCGTAAAGATAATGGGTCCGCCCAGATTTGAACTGGGGTCACCAGCACCCCAAGCTGGAAGGATACCAAGCTACCCCACGGACCCCCGGTGGCGCGAACCAACCCTTCGCTAGTGGAAGGGGAGTACCTCGTCAATCAAATCTGCATGTGAAATTATCATCCTCCGGCAACAGTACCTGGACAAACCCATAGAATCAAGCACTTCCCGGGGTGTTTCACCCATCTTTATCCTCTTGAGGTATATCTCATATGAGCTCCCAAGCACCTTTCCGCAGGTAAAGCATCTTATTGGTATTATCAATCAAATCACCTGTATGACTTCTGCTTCCTCTTCCTTGCTCCCCTTCCGGCAGGGTTCTTGGGTATCTTTCTCCTCGGATCACTGATGAGCAGCGATCTGTCATATTGCCTGAAGACCTGTTCAAGCTGCTCGTCCTTCAGAAACGATACGATGCTTTTCGCTATTGCCGTTCTTGCAGCTTCAGCCTGGCCCATGATGCCGCCACCGCTCACATCCACGTCTATATCAAACCCGCCTGCTTTCTCTCCTGCCAGAAGCACGGGTTCCTGCATCTTTCTTCGAGCGATTTCCGGATCATGAATTTCCAGAGGAACACTGTTGACCCTGATTTTTCCAGCACCCTTTCTGATAGTCGCTTTTGCGACAGCCGACTTCCTTTTGCCGACACTTATTGAACTCTCAATCATCGTCTCACCTTCGCGCCGAGGAGTTTGGATATCTCACCGAGTTCTGTATATCTCTTTCCTTTTTCTGGCGCCGGTTGTGTCTCAATCTTATCCTGCCCAATGCTTCCTGGCTTGCCGTTGAAGACCTGCAGCCTCATCAACGCGCTCTTTCCCCTTGCAGTCTTTATAGGCAGCATCCCGCGTACTGTTCTCCTGATTATTCTGTCCGGCATTCGCGGGTAATAGGGACCCTTAATTGCCTTCCCTCTCTGATAGGCCTCAAAATACTCCTGAAAACTCCTTTCCCTGGAACCTGAAAGAAGGATCTTGTCAGCATTCACTACGGTGATTTCCTCTCCATTCAGCAATCTCTTGGCAATCTGGCTGGAAAGCCTGCCCAAAATTGCACCTTCTGCATCGATTATGGCCATAATTACAACCTCACGCCATCAGCTTTATACCAGAGCCTTTGGGGTTATCCCTGGCGAGACTCTGCAGATCATACAGTTTGCATCCGGCTTTTTCAAGTTTAGCCACTGCGGATGATGACAGCATGTATGCAGAGACTGTTATCTTCTTCGACATTCTCCCCATTCCCAGGATTTTGCCGGGAACCACAATAACGTCCCCCTCCTTTGTGTATCTGTCAAGTCTGGACAGGTTAATTACTGCCCTGTTGCCAATAGGCTTTTCGAGTCTCATTGCCACGTCTCTCCAGACTGGTGACTTCTCTTTGGCCGAGATCGTGTAAAGGTTCTCAACCAGCTTCACCAGCTCCAGATTGGTCTTCCTGCCAGAATTCCTTTTATGGGCTCCCATTTGCTTCAGCATCCAGTCGGAGATTGAGCTAATAACATACCGTTTATAAACTTTTCACTCCCCTGTAACGGCGCTGTTTCGCATGAAAACTTCGCCGAACACACTGATCGATTCGCCCTTGGGTCAGTGTGATCGTCATAAATAACACAATATCTACTCACCTATTACCGGCTGCGCTTCTACAGGAAATAGTTCGGGTGCTGAACCGCCACACACTGACAATTTTCAACAGAGGTACCATTTTGTGTCTAGCCCGCTTGTGCGCCGGCACCGTTACTCGTTCAATGCCTGGGGACTTCAAGGCGGGACTGCTCCAGGCGAGTGTACTTGAAAAAATAGGACTGCCAGGTTGGAATCGGAACAGGTGCGGTTTTGCCTGCATATGGTCAGTCTGAGGTAGGCATAGGAACATGACATATGACCAAAAGTTATTGTAAGAGTATGCTTTTGATACTTCCGTTGAATGCAATTTTCAGGAATTATGGCAATTTTCGGCATAGATTTTTCAGGACGATCGGCAATGACGGAGTGTCGTGCAGATTCCCGTACACAATATATATGACGTGCTGTATTGAGTTGATTATTTAATATTTTGGAGGAAATAAATGATACGCTACGGTCCTTCAGGCATACCTCTGTCATGCAAAGGCAGAACCCTGTTTTACGGCATCGAGGATGTTCACTCGCTCGGCCTGACGGCAATGGAAGTTCAGCTTATACGCTCGAGCACATCTCCAAGAACCCCTGACGATGAGGAAGTGGGAAAGTCACCCTCGGAGCTGCAGACAGATCTCATCGTCGAGATTCAGAGAAGGGACGGAAAGACAGTCGAGAGAATAAATGCTCCAGATGAAAAGATACGGTCCGGAGACACGTTGCTGATACTCGAAAGCGGCCTCTGCCATTCATATTCCGAACTGTATGAGATGGCGGATTATGCCAAAGACCATGATGTTCAGCTGTCCGTGCACTCTACGTACTATGCGGATTTTTCAGGCAGAACGGAAATGGTCGAACGAAGTAAAAACAATCTAAAATGGGCATGTCTCATATGCGATGCTCTCGACGGCGTCGTGGTGAGCACTCAGCTTGGTTTTTACGGAAGCAAAGGCAAAAAGGCAGGCGGAGAGGCAATCGTCAGGAACATCAGGGAAGTGAGGGACTGGTGGAAGGAGAACAAGCTTTCGCCCCCCATCGGACTTGAAACCAGCGGGCGTCAGGAGATATTTGGAAGCCTCGACGAAATACTAGATACCGTTAAGAGAGTCAAGGGAACAATCCCTGTCATCAATTTCGCTCATCTGCACTCCAAGGAAGGGGCTATATTGCGCGAGCCTGACGATTTCAGAACCGTCATTTCACGGGTCAGGAAGGCATCAGAAGGGTTGCTGTACACTTCATTTTCCGGCGTTGAACATTATGGAGGAAACGAATTGAGATTGACCCCAATAAAACGCGGTGATCTCCGGTTTGAGCCTCTTGCAGAACTCATCGTCGAAGAGAATCCAGAGATGACTATAATCTCTTCATCCCCTCTGCTCGAACACGATGCGATTTACATGAAGGTGATATTCGAGAGGATGCTTTCCAGAGTGGTCACGAAGGAAGACAGGGAAAAGGTGGCCTGACATCCCCATATCCATATGCCTCCACTCGCACATTTGTCCTGCTTCTACGTTTCGAACACGTTGTAATCTACAGCTGTCAGCGCTCCACCGCGTCTTGAATATATGCCTATCGTGTTTTCGGATGCCTCTATCAGCATTGCGACAGCATGCGGTTGATTGAACCAGAGTTCGTGCGTTCTTCTGTCAGTTTCAGAAAGGAAATTTCCCTGGCCCGTGTGTGAGTGATACCACCCAACAATGAGATTCCCTCCCGCTGTTTCGTTCCAGTTAAATTCCAAGGCCTGTTTGTCCACGGCAACATGATGTGCATTCGCATTAACCGGCAACGCTACCGACTCGCTGACTTCTAGTTTCAATTCGCCCGAGTCGTAAAAAGGGTGGCCCAGGAGCAATCCCATGGTCTCCTTAAGTTCTGAAAACGCTTCTGAAGCGCGCTTTCTGACTTGAATAATTGCTCTCGCATTAATGAAGACAGCTCCTTTCGACGGGTTTCCACAGCTGCTCCACGTTATATTTTCAGGAATGCGGTGGCTTTCGATTTTCCTTTCAATGCTGCTGACTATCTTTACCCGCATCGCCGGACCGCTCCAGAAGATATCTCGCCGCGTTCATGCATGCATCCGCCCCCAGCGGCTCTCTTCCGTTGGGATGTTCTACGAGATACAGCACCGCGTTGATGAGCGAATATAACGTTCTCTCGCCCCTCCACTCGTTAAGCAATTTCGTGCAGACCATTCCACCGTCCTCAGGCGGACAGATGTTCGGATGAAATATCGGTGTCTGCCAGAAAACGCCGGGTTTCTGGTATGGATAATCCCTTCCTATCTCCACCGCAAACCTATGACTGTCTATCTCTCTTGCTTTTCCATCGATAATCATCATTCCCGTGGCGCCTGTAACGTAAACGTCGAGGCATATGGGAAATTCCGTCTTCCCGTAGTCCACCGTTCCCTCGATTGTGACTCCAGGTATTTTTCTGCAGGCTTCGAGTTCCCGTTGCACTCTCATGTGAAGCAGTTGGACGGGAAGCATCATCCACCTTCAGGATCCGGAAGCAGATCAATGATGTCTCCGTCATTCAGTCCGCACTCGGCAACCGTTTTCGAGGCGGAGAGAAGACGTTTACCTGATTTAATGAGATATGCCTCACTGGGCAGAGACCAGAATTCTATCGCACTGTCAAGTAATTCCTGCAACCTGGTCTTCAAATCAACTTCCATCAGTGCGCTGTTTCCCGTCTGTGAATGTCTCACTCCAAGTTTCATGATGCTCATATCTGTATTCTCCGGACGATTGGTTGTAACTTGCGCTGCCCGAAACGCATTTGTCTAATTTAATCTTTTGAGCTTTTTTCAATGCAAAACTGGCACACGCATATTTTCGGCTCATATTGAGCTCGTCGTTTCGGGAGGTGAAACGTGATTGATGCATTTCGGGTCGACGGCCAGTTCAAGAGGCAGCAGTGATGACGAAAACCCATCGAAGAACAGCAGAGTTCCCTCGCTCAGGGTGCCGGAAACGACCTTCAACCCCTGTAGTGTCTGAAGCGAACCGACAGTTCCGCAAACCGAAGGGTCGGAAGCAATTTGCCTGCTGGGAACATTCGCCTCTCTCCCGGTGCAGGAGTATCCTCTGTCAATCTGAGAAAAATGGGTAGCGTTTATTGCACATTCATAGCAAGGACTGTGAGGCGGAAACACGACTTGAACCCTTCCGTAGAGGCCGTCTATGCCCCCATCTATGTACGGAATGCCAGAGAAGTAGCAGTTCGAGTTAAGGTGCAGCCTCGTTTTTATGCTGTCCACACACCCGAATACTGCATCGTATTGAGAAAAGAATGAAGCATCCAGGGTTGTCACATCCTCATTGACAGCTTCGGCTTTGCAATCGGTGTTGATGCTGTGTGCACTCCTTGAAGCAGCTTCGGCTTTTCCGCTTCTCTCTTCTGCATCCTGCTCATTGAACAGAAAACATCTGCCGAGGTTGGAATACTCCACGTAATCTCTGTCCACTATGCTCAGCCTGGCCGGTGCATATAGTGCAAGATCCTTTATTACTTCGTTACCGAGGGCGCCGGCTCCCACGACACAAATGTGTGAATCTCTGATGGCATTGATGTCAACTCCTGTCACCAATCTCATTCTTGAATATCTGTCCTCTGCATGAAGCCGAATCTCACCGGGCATCTGTCCTCCGTACGGGCAGCATTACTTATCATGTTTACTCTGCGGCTGTCAAACGGAAGATTCAGGGCAAGATTTATGCCTAAAACGTCTTACAGCTGTACCGTTTCACGAGTGTCATTGCATGAATGGTGATTTTGTTGTCACGCCATGGGAAGTCAGCGGTGAGGTCGACTACGACAAGCTCGTTGCCCGGTTCGGCACGTCTTATATCACGCCTGAAATAATAAAGCGAATACCTGGCGGTGAGGATAACATGTTCCTGAGGAGGAAGCTGTTCTATTCCCACCGTGATCTGGACTGGCTCCTCGGCCTTCACAGCCGTGGGCATCCATTTTATCTGTATACCGGCAGAGGACCGTCGAGCGGCACCCACCTGGGCCATATGATTCCGTGGATATTCACCAAGCAGCTTCAGGAAGCCTTCGGCGTGAAGCTTTACTTCCAGATGACAGATGACGAGAAGTTTCTGTTTAAGGAGAAACTCTCGCTCGAAGATACTGCCCGCGCAACCGCGGACAACATGCTCGACTTTATTGCACTCGGTTTCGATTCAGTCAGGACAAAAATCATAGTGGATACAAGAGATATAGACCATCTCTATCGTACCGCACTGAGGGTGTCCAAAAAGATTACTTTTTCAACGGCCAAAGCCGTATTCGGCTTCAGCAACAGCACAAACATAGGTTCTATTTTCTTCACATCAATACAATCAGTTCCGGCATTCATCGAATCCGACCTTGCAGGAGAAAATGTGCCGTGTCTGATTCCCTGCGGCATAGATCAGGATCCGCATTTCCGGGTCACCAGAGATGTTGCACCGCTGCTCGGTTATTACAAACCCGCGCTCATTCACGGCAAGATGCTGCCGGGCCTGTCCGGAGGAAAAATGTCGAGCACCGGTGACGCAGCCATTTACACAACCGATGACGACAAGACTGTAAAAAAGAAAGTCATGAACGCCTTTACCGGCGGGAGGGCCACCGTCGAAGAACAGCGTAGACTCGGCGCAAATCCTGATATCTGCCCCGTCTACCATCATTTTGAATTTCTCTTTGAACCGGATGATCGCAAGCTGAAGACGATTGAAACGGATTGCAGGAGCGGGGCTCTCCTTTGCGGGGATTGCAAGCTGAATCTTCTGTCTAAAGTGACAAAATTTATGACAGAACACCGTATGAAAAGAGAGAAAGCCAAGGAAACCGTCGATAAATTCGCGTTCAATCCGGATAAGGTGATATGACTTTGAGCGAAATCAGTAGAAGCGGGGCGGAGGGACTCAGCCTTTCGGAGAAGAAAATATTATCGGCACTCTCAAAGCTTTCAGGAAGGGCCACCCTTTCACAGATTTCAGCAGCAGTCAATTTCAAAAACCCTTCGGAGCTGATGAATGCACTTAACTGGCTCAAGGCAAAAGGGTATGTCTGGATTGATGAAAAAGTAGTCCGTTTCTACACGCTTAAGCAGGGAAAAAGGGTCGGAAAACCTCTTCCTGAGCGTATGGCACTGGAAATTATCAGCAACGGGCCAGTAAGCGTGTCGGACCTTGCAAAGAAGCTGGACGATCCTGCCGATGTTTCTGTCGCTATCGGGTGGCTGAGAAGGAAAAACTGGGCAACCGTGGACAATGAGAAGAAACTGCACCTGACCGATGAAGGCAGGAAGGCGTCCGCCGGACCAGGTGCTGACGAGTTACTGCTCAAACGAATGGAAAAAGAGGAAGTTGAGGAAGATGCTGCGAACGAAAGTGTTCTCAGGGACATACTTTCGCGGCGGGATTTCATAAAGGAACATGATAGAATTGTCAGGGAAGTGAACTTGCTTGAACGGGGAAAGCAGGCTATAGACGAAGGGCTCACCTTTGAAGAAGAACTGTCGCTTCTCAGCCCTGAGCTGTTGAAGAACGGGACATGGAGAAACTTCAAACTCCGCCCCTATGATCTCAGGGCTCCGGTGCCTGTGCTCTCAGGCACGCGCTCCCACCCGCTGATCAGGACGATCAGGCAGGTTTCTTCTGTTTTCGCAAGTATGGGTTTTACAGAAATCGAAGACGATTACGTCCAGTCAACATTCTGGGACATGGACGCGCTCTTCACGCCGCAGGATCATCCTGCGAGAGACATGCAGGATACATTTTACCTTTCAAGCCCCGCGGAACTGTCGTTCGATCGCAAGCTGGCTTCAAGAGTGAAGGCTGCGCATCAGAACGGGGGTAACACTGGATCAACCGGCTGGGCATACAAGTGGAGCGTGGAAGAGGCTAAAAGAACACTGCTGCGCACACACACCACGGTTGCGACCATTAAATACCTGTCAAGAAACAGAAGACCTCCTGTCAAGGCTTTTACAGTCGGCAGAATATTCCGGCACGAGGCTATGGACGCAACACACCTGTCCGAATTCTACCAGATTGACGGTGTGGTCATGGAAAAAGGTGCATCGTTCGACATGCTCTGCGGCGTGCTGCACGAATTTTACCGCAAGATGGGTTTCGACAGAATCAGGATGCGCCCCGGCTACTTCCCGTATACAGAACCATCTATGGAAATAGACACATTCTATAACGGCAGGTGGATTGAGATGGGTGGTTCCGGCGTCTTCAGGCCGGAGGTGCTCAGACCTCTGGGAATAAGATACCCGGTTCTCGCGTGGGGTCTCGGACTCGAGCGGCTTGTCATGATGAAATACGGTTTCAAGGACATAAGAGACATCTATGTGAGCGATTTGTCGAGTCTGCAGAAACTGCCAGTTGTTTAGCGCCTTCCGAACTCAAGGAGGCTCCTGAGTTTCGACTCTGCTCTCGATGCATCGGCATAATTGCCTCTCCTCCTCTCAATCTTTGCCAGTAATTCGTAATTCAGTCTTGTCTCATACTGTTCAGACGCCCGAGTGGACAGGTTGAGCGCCAGCGTTATCTCGGCCACGGCCTTTTCGAGAGCGTCTTCGGCAAGAGAAATCCTGCTCATAATGCGGTGGAATGCTGAACGTTCCTTGCCGTCAAGTTCAGCACTTTTCAGTCCCTTGATGATGTTTTCTGCTTCCTTAATGTTTTCAGCAAGGGTCAGGCTTTCGGCCAGAACGAGCCGACCGCTTCTCCCGTCACCTGCTCTCAGCGAGGCTCTTACGGCTTCATCCGCCTTACCGTCCCTGATGCAGAGCCTCGCAAGCAGCAGGTAGAACCCCTGGCCAAACGCATAGCAGCTTTCGTTTTCACGCAGAAGGCCTGTCAGTTGATCGTCGGAGCCGATCTCTATTTCCGAAGCATGCATTGTCGCGGTGCGGTCTGCTTCCCTGTACCTGCCGCTCAATGTCAGATATTTCATTCTGCCGGGATAATCCGCGGTCCTGAGACAACTGTCCGCCAGCAATCCGTATGCCAGCTTTGCAAGTGTATCGTCGCCTAGTAAGCTGTCAATCTCGTCTGTAGCACTGTCCGAAAGCGATATCATCCCGTCCTCCAGCACAGTTAGCGGTATGCGCTTGCCAACACCTATAGAAGAAGCATTGAGCGGCCGGTCCGCAAGCCGCATCGCACACAGTCTGATAAGCGTCTGGTCATCAAGACTCTCTATTACACGCAAAATCGGTTGCGCTCCAGGATTCTTAAGCGCTTCCCTCACGATTCTCTCCTTCTCAAATGCTTCTGCAATCGTCTTCGCACCATCGACGCCCGCTGGAGTCAGTGTGTAGACCTTCATCCATTTGCTGTCGGCTCCATTCAGCTTTGCGAATTCAGAAGCGAAAAGACCCTTTCTTATCCCCCGGTCAAGTTCAATTGCCGCATGTGCCCTGGTGATAAGCAGCGATTCGGCGATCCCGGCCTGAGTCAGCAGCCTGCTGTCCGATCTGCCTCCCAGCCTGGAAACGGTGTTGTGAATATGGAGTGTTATCCTTTCTCTGACGCTGAGTGTTATCCGGTCTTTATCTCTTTTCACTTTTCAGGCTAACGACGGATGTTGATTTTAATTTTCCCGCCGATATTCGACGCGCATTACACCTGGTATCAAACCGGGAGGATACAAACCGGCATGCAACAGGTTGCCGTGATGTGCCGGAATTCACGCATGTTCAGAAAACGTATGTCGCATGCTGTTATCATTGCATCATGAACAGCTTCCGAATCGGAAGGTCTTCATCCTGTTAATTGTTGTATGGTGTCAGACATAGGCTGAACGTGCTTATCGGATAACATCCGCTTTCTTCCGAAAGCATTAAGAAACAGGCAAAATATTGGAATAGCGGTTGAGAGGTAACGAGAATTTGCCGAATCCCCATGCAGGAGTCAGTGAAATTATAGGACTCCTTGAAGCGATAAATGATTTTTCCGGCAGCGTCGACGCATCTGTGCTTGCCGACGATTTCGATCTTGAAATAGATGAGATCTATCCGGCAATAGAATCTGCCGAGCTTCTGGGTCTCATATCCACTCCTGAAGGGGATGTGAAGCTTACGGGCGTTGGCACGAGATTCCTCCGGGCGGACATACAGCTCAGAAAAGACATACTCCGGGAGCAGATGCTCAAAGTGGAAAGCATCTCCAATCTGCTGAATAAGCTGCGGAAATCGGAAGGGCGCCGTATGAAAAAGGAGGATGTCGTCGAATACCTTTCCAGTTCAATGCGTTCACTGCATCCAGACAGTCTCTTCAACGTACTGCTCAACTGGGCAAGGTACGCCGAACTTCTCAGATATGATGCGGACGAGCAGGAAATCTACCTGGTCGAATGAGACAGCTGTTCAACGAGCTCATTCAGATTTTCGAACACTTCCAGTGCACCGGCTTCAAACAGCTGCTCTCTGGATGACATACCGCCCGTGATACCGTAGGCTGCGACTCCTGCGCTTCGGAATGCCTGTATATCGACAATGCTGTCACCCAGTCCGAATGTCTTATCAGCGCTGACACCTAGTCTGTCAAGCGCTAAACTGATGGCTCTGCCGTTAGGTTTCATTTCCCACAGGACATCGTCCCTTGAGACTGTCAGCGTAATCAGGTGTTTCAGCGAAAGCTTCCCGATGCAGTACTCTATCGCCCTGCCGCAGTTCGAACTCGTTATGGCCACAGAAACACCGCTGGAATGCAAATATGAGAGCAGCTCCAGTCCGCCCTCTTTTAGTGTTGTGTTTTCGACTCCAGAGCATTCGAATTCACAGAGGTCGTTCGACGCCGCCATCCACCGCTCCTTCCTTGTTTCCGGTCCTAGAGCGTCATGCATCGCGGCCTCACGAAGGAGGCTGACTGGAAGGTGGCGCAAATTTGATATCTGAAAACCGTTGGCATGAAGTTTTTCTCTTACTCTCCTTGCAGCATCGTTCCAGTCAACGAGATCCGACATGTTGACAAGCGTCATATCGAAGTCAAGCAGAGCCGCCTCATATCCATTGCCGGTGCTCATCTGTATGTTCAGCACTCCGTAGTACCAGTACCGTGCACGATTGCGTGCTTAAAAATCTTGCCCCGGCGGTTTATTCGAATATGGATAGTGCGACATCCTTTTCCTTGGCTGTGAAATGTCTGACTCCGCCAACTGGAGTAGTCCCCCCTACCAACTCACGCATTGTCTCATCGAAAGACGGTATGTCCTCTCTCTGAAAGAAGATGCCAAGCGGTATCTTGTCTTCCTCGTGCGCTTTCGTCATGGCGGCCATGAAGTCAGACGAATCGTGCTTCACACTTTCGAGGTCGTACATTCTGGATCGCACATCGTCGTAAATGTCGTTCCATGTAACGCAGGGGCTGAGTATGTCAACCAGCGCGAATCCCCTGTGTTTGATCGCAGCCTGTATTATCCCGGTGAGCTGCTTTACCTGTCCCGAGAAACCCCGGGCGACAAATGTTGCCCCGATGCCGAGCAGGGAGGAAAGTGGATTCAGCGGGTAAATGTTGCTACCTGCCGGTGTCGTCTTTGTTCTCTGACCAATCTTGGATGTCGGCGAGAGCTGTCCGGTGGTCAGACCGTATATTTCATTATTCAGCACGAGCAATTTGATATCGTGATTGCGCCGGGCTGTGTGCACAACGTGGTTGAAACCGATACCGTATTCGTCACCGTCACCGGCTATGGCGAGCACAGTCAGCGCTGGATTCGCAATCTTTGCGCCCACGGCCACAGGAAGCGGTCTGCCGTGCAGGCCATGATGGCCGTATGCCCTTATATATCCCGGAAAGTTCGCTGCACATCCGATGCCTGAAGATATCAGAACCCTGTGCGGCTCTATTCCCAGGCCAACCAGCGCATTCTTTACGGCAGAAAGTGCACCGAAATCACCGCATCCGGGGCACCAGTCAGGTCTTATGTCGCTCTCATATGATTTTATGTTCAAAAGTTCCGTTTCAAGCATTCAGCTCACCCGCCCTTCGGCAATGCTCCTCACTTTATTCACAATCTCAACAGGTTCAAGCGGTTCTCCGGAGTAGGAGAGCAGCTTGTCCTCAATTATTATGCCGGTTTCACGCGCGATCAGACCGGCCATCTGTCCGGTATAATTCAATTCAACGTCAACCAGATGCCCCGCAGAGGACAGAATTGCTGCGACTTCACTCCACCGCAAAGGGAAAATATCTGAAAACTCGATGGAATTGACACTTACTCCCTCGCTCCAGAGGACTCTCATTGCCTCACGGGCTGCATTTGACGTGCTTCCCCAGCAAACAAGCGAAATCTTCGCATCCTTTGGACCCACGATTTCCGGTAAGTTGAGTTCTTCTGATATCGGCGTGAGCTTGCCCATTCTCTTACGCATCATCTTTTCTCTCAGAACCACCGCATGGGCCAGTCCTGCCTCAACGTCGCTCAGGTCGTGTCCGTACTCGTCATGTTCATCAGTTTTCGCCACAAACATGCCGTTCGGTGTTCCGGGAAGGACTCTTGGAGAGACGTGATCTTCAGTCAGTTCATATCGTTTAAACCATACCGAACCGTTTCCGTGTATATCCGTGACTAGCTTACCTCTGTCAATTGTGCTGTCTAACTGGAGATCCTCGACAGTCGCGTACCCTCCGTCTCCGATGCCGAAATCCAGAAGGATAATCACCGGAACCTGGTACTTTTCAGCGAGGTTGAACGCTTTCCCCATGTAATTGAATGTCTCCTCAGGGTTCCTGGGTGCGAGTATCACTCTCGGAAAATCATCCTGCGAAATGCCCAGCATCATGTTCAGATCACCCTGCCCGGTCTTCGTCGGAAGGCCTGTGGACGGTCCAGCTCTCATAACGTCCACGACAACAATCGGTGTTTCGTTCATGGCAGCCATTCCAAAGGCTTCCTGCATCAATGCAAAACCGCCGCCGCTTGTGCCGCACATGGCTCTGGCACCTGCAAACGCAGCACCTATCGTTGCGCCTATGGCAGCTATTTCATCTTCCGCAAGAAGAACAGATACGCCCATTTTCTTTGCGTTAGCCGTCATGTAGTGCAATATCTGGCTAGCGGGAGACATTGGGTATGCTGCGTAAAACCTGCAACCGGCATTAACGGCACCTGCTGCAAGCGCGAAGTCAGCGTGTGCGAATCTCCTGCTCACTCCATAATCAAACTGGAGTTTGCGTGTCGGAACGAAATCTTTTTCTGTTTCATCATATCCTTCAAAGGAGGCTTTGACGTTTCCGTCGACAATCGATTGCCCCTTTGAAGCGAACTGTTCCCGTATGACCCCCTCGAGTACTTTCCTGTCTATGTCGAGTATTCCGGCTATCGCGCCGATGCCCACTGTATTCTTCATAAGGGGTCTTTTGTCGTATTTCAGCGCAATTTCGGTCAGTGGCAGCGGAATCAGGCTAACGCCGTTGGGCACCGGACCCGCCTTCACCTGTTTTGGGTCAAAGATAATCGCTCCTCCGCTGTTCACCTTTCCGGCGTGTTCATCAAATGCAAGTTGCGTCAGCGCGAGGAGATAATCTATACCGTACCCCATCGATGTGACTTTCCAGTTTCCTGAATGGATGTGGAACCACACGTGTCCGCCCCTTATCAATGACTGGTTCCCGTTGTATGTCACAACGTACTGACCGCTCTTCGATAGCATTCTTGTAATTATTTCACCGGCGCTCTGAATACCGTCGCCGGCGGCCGCACCGAGCCTTATTGTTATGTCCGCCTCTTTCAATTTTACCGCCTTTCTGCATCTGTTCATTTATCTATTGGAAGTACGCTATTAAGGGATTAGGTCTTTAATGTTTTGCAAAAAAATCGTTATTTGCCGATATCCTTTCAGCATGCTACGCCTCCGCATGCCATGAAATCTTCTAACGCACTTGCCGGGGTGTGGTTGATATCCAGCTGCCGCTTCGGTCGCAAGGCGGTAGAGTATTTCGGTCACTTTGACAGGTTGTGCCAAGATGTCGTCTGACAATTGTCAGCTGTTTCAGATATGATTAAATAACGAAAGGAGCATTAAGTGTGGAAAGGGATTGGGATGAATCTGATAGTAGAATTGGCCGCATTGTCCTGGATATTGGCTACAGTTTTTCTCTCGCTGTGGACGTGGCATGATGCATGGTATCTAGCGTATTCACGACTGTGGTCTGTTGCAGTTCTGATATTTGGTCCGCCCTGCTTTCTCGTGTATGTTTACAGGTCAAGATGGTACGTTCACGCTTCGCAGTCAGGAGGCATGCTTCCCGGTTATGACATTCGTCTGAAGCACAGAACAGCAACACGACAGCCGGACAAAAAGCCGGCCCAAGCGCATGATGTCACGACTTCTGAGGGTTCAGGCTCAAGCTTACTAACAGATAATCGTGCTGAATTGCCGAGGTGCCCTGCCTGCAGGACTGCGATTTCATTTTATGACGTGAAATGCATGAAGTGCGGAAAACCCATTGCGGGCGTCCGGCAAAATGCCGCTTGAATTCAGGTTGCCTTCCTGAGTTCCTTCAGTATTCTGTCGTGCGTCTGCTGGATTCCCTCAACGCCGGTATTCAGGAGTATGCATCGTGACGACTCTATTTCTCTTCTGAAGAACTCCTCCTGTTTTCTGTCATCCCTGACGAGGAGATACGGATTGTACCAGGGCTCTTGTGCCATGGTGCCCCATTTTTCCTTCGGGCCAGCCCCCGGTCTTATCATGTAACTGCCTTCGAGCAGAACCTGGATTGCTTCGTCAGGATCGAGGTTAACCTGCGCAGGGGATGTTGAGTCTCTTCTCAACAGTGCAATGAGGTTGAGTGTGGCGGAGTCACCCACCTTCGCTTCCCCGCTCATCCATTCTCTGGGAAGAAGCGCCCGCGAATTCCCAAATGCATAAAAACACCATTCGCGGCCTTCGTCAAATACGCACTTGCGCTCACCATTCTGGCATCTGTCCCAGCATTTCTGGTTCTGGCAGTTCTCTTTCTTCACCACAACATTTTCACATTTGCATCCGTCAAGTATGGGCCGGAGCCACGGCTCATTTTCCTCATTTTCAGTTCTCACATAGAGTCTTCTTTCCGGTTGTCTGACCTTGAATCTGTGGCCGACCCCACTCTTCAAATTCGCCGGATGTTCAATATATACCCAGTCGTCGCCTACGACTTTACCCGAATCGTGCTGGAACAGCTTATTCACCTGGGTGGTTTTTCCTGTTCCTGTCGGGGCAACTATGACGACTCCTTTACCCTCGACTTCTGCACATGCACCGTGTATTGAATGAGTATTGTAATATCTCTCAAGAATGGCTGCCGCCATGCCGAGAGCCCAGCTTTTCGCCTGTCCATAATACTCTGTATTGACGAAAAGTGCAGTATTGAGCTGCGGTGAGTAAAATGCCTGAGGCTCCATATCCGGCACACCTATAACTGAATAAACGAAGGCATGCGGGAGAGATTCCCTGTTGTTTGGTGCGGGCCACCAGTTCTCTCTCCAGAAGTCGTACTGATGCTCGCTGTTTCCTGTGTATCTGACATTAATGCCGTTTATGTTGGAATCCCAGACAAACTTCCTGTGCTCTGGCAAAAATGAAAGCACTAGGGATAGCAGCTTGCTCATTTCGCCAGGTGGAACATCCTTTCTCGATTTTGCCCTCGAAGTTTCCTTTGTTATGTAGTTATTCAACATAGTCGTCAGGACTCGGTATTCGGGATGTATCATCGATGTATTAAATATAACACTGGAATTTTGTGACACTGAGACTTATCCTGCTCCCGTTTCTAACCGGCCGCCCGTTCCAACATGGTTTATGAATTAGAACAGAATTAACACCGGAGAGTTTCGCAGGTGAGTGCATTCCTTCTTTTGAGTCGCGACGGGCGACGTTATATTGTTCCGGACGGGATCGGTCTCGTTCGCGTCAAGGGCCTCGGCATAGTTGACAGAAACAATCTGTCTGCCACAGGTTATGGAACGAACGTCTCCATCGCTGGAAAGGCGTTCCTGCTGCTTCCACCAACCCTGGATGATTTGCTGGACGGTCTGTCCAGGGGGCCGCAGATCATCATGGCCAAGGATGCGGCCCAGATTATACACTGCCTGAGCATACATTCGGGTTCACGCGTGGTGGAAGGAGGTTCAGGCTCGGGAAGCCTCACAATTGCTCTGCTACATGCTGTTTTCCCGCTCGGCGAGGTGGTCACGGTCGAATTGAGGACGGACCATATCCGCCTTGCACGTGAAAACGTCACCGGGTGCGGTCTTCAGTCCTGCTGGCGGCCCGTCATTGCAGATGTGCGAAAGCCGCTACTGCCGGATTCAGCGGATGCAATGGTGCTCGACATGCCTGATCCATGGGAAGCCCTGCACGCTGCATGCATCACTCTGAGGCCAGGCGGAATGCTCGCTGTTTATTCTCCTACAATAAACCAGACGGAGCGAACAGTCGTGTCCGCTGTCGACGGTTGTCTGCTTCATGAGAAGAGTTTTGAAGTGATCTTGCGTAAGCTGGAAATCGCCAGCGGGGCAAGCAGGCATAGTTTTGACACGCTGGGTCACACAGGATATGTCAGCCTGTTCCGTAAAGTCGCAGGAAGCGTGTCGGAAATTAATTAATCGGCGGAGGCACTACACCCTGCACCAATACGGGATGATGGTGATGGATCTTGCATTTTTTCTCGCATCAGCCGCAGCCATCTTTGTTGTTGTCAATCCGATTGGTAACATTCCCTTTTTTCACATGCTGACAACCGGCTACGAACCGGAGATGAAGCGCAAAGTCATACTGAAAATAGTTTACGTCACCCTCGGCGCCCTCATACTGTTCGGTTTGTTCGGCAGGATAATTTTCGCCATTTATGGCATCACCCTGCCTGCCTTCGAAATCGCGGGCGGCATACTTCTATTCAACACTTCATTCTCAATGCTTCAGGGCGAAAACCCGAGATCCAAGGCCACGCGTGAAGATGCGGATGAAGCGCTAGCCAAAGAATCCATTGGCATCGTACCGCTGGGTATACCGCTGTTCGCCGGCCCCGGCGCCATAACGACAGTTATCATATTCTTCGGCGAAGCGAAAGGGATAACGGATGAAACCTTTGTCGTTTTGTCCATTCTCATTACTGTCTTCATTTCATACATCTCGCTGCTGTATTCTGCACCTCTTTTCAAACGCATGGGCAGAATGGGCGCTATGGCCTTTTCACGTATTGAAGGAATACTGCTTTCCGCTCTCGCCATCCAGTTCGTTATTACGGGCATTATTGCGGTTTCCCGCACAATTTGATTCAAGTGCACCTGAGAAAGATTAAGAAACAGTGGTTCTTAACCGCTTTCTCCTGCCTCTCCGTCTGCAGGATGGAAGTGCAGGATGGACGAATACCGTGACAATATCACTCAAAGAAGAATTCATGTTTGACAATCCCGGCCTCTGGTATGTCGGAGCGGCCGGCATGATTCGCTCAATCGGTTTCGGAGCAACATGGCCGTTCATGGCCATATTCTTCAACAGAATCATGCACGTTCCCATTTATGCAGTGGGATTAATATTCGCTCTTCTGGCCATTTGCGGGACCATCTTTCAGATAATCGGAGGTTACCTGTCTGATTTCAGAGGAAGGCGATTTACGCTTCTTCTTGGAAGCACTATCGGCATAGCAATCTATGCGGGAATCGTACTGCTCCTGATTCACGGAACGGGCATATTGCCGCTCGTCGTTCTTTTTGTTCTCAGCTCGATTTCTGGCTCGCTCATTTTTCCGTCCTTCAACGCACTTATTGTGGATATCACGCTCCCTGGAAACAGAATGAACGCATTTTCGTTATTCAGAATACTGACGAACTCAGGATGGGCGATAGGTCCAATAGCCGGTTCTGTGCTTTTCAACTATGGAGTGGTCTGGATATTTTTCCTCGTTATGCTCACACTCATAGCGCAATTCTGCATTATCTATTTCCTGATCAGGGACAGGAGGGCCCATACCAGAAAGACAACGGCAGGAATTCGCGCGCGTTTTTCAGACTTGATTGTGTTCGACAGAACACTGCTGATTTTCAGCGCCGGGACATTTCTGCTGTTTGTCCTATCATCGCAGTTTTCAGTTACTCTGCCGACTTATGCAGTTGTCAGGACGTCGATACTCTCAAATCAGCTCGGCTACATCTTCGCTGTAAACGGTTTAGTTGTTGTTTTCGGACAGTACCCAATAACAACTGCCGTAAGAAGACTCAGGGAAGAGACCGTCGTGATGCTCGGTACGGCGTTCTACATGGTAGGTTTCACCCTTGTCGCATTCTCCGGAAACCTGCTGCAGCTTATGGCCGACATGGTGCTCATCACGATCGGGGAGAATCTCACGTCCCCGGGCATTAACAGCATGGTGTCCCGGCTGTCGCCGGAGGACAGGGTTGGCAGGTATATGGCATTCAATGGCATGGCCAACTCTGCAGGGAGGGCAACCGGACCAACAGTCGGATCAATTTTTCTGTTCATCTTCTCATTCAACGGTATTGAAGTCTGGTCTTCGCTTGACCTGTTTGGTCTGTTCTCATTGATAATACTGGCTTATCTGCTGATTTCCGGTAAGAGGGGCAGCTCGAGCAATGCAAATGGCACCATTCCCGCCTTTCATCGGTGAACTTAAAATAAGAATTGGTATTCGTAGTCTGGGAAGCAGTTTGGCGGTATACGAAGTTAAAATATCACTCAAGGAAGGGATTGTCGACCCGGAAGGGGAAAATACGAAAAAATCGCTCGAACTTCTCGGTTTCCATACGATCACTCATGTTTCATCTTACAAACTTTATTCGATATCCCTCAGAGGAAAGGGGAAAGAAGCCGAAGGAATGATAGAGGACATGTGCAGAAAACTTCTTGCGAACCCCGCAATACACATGTACAGCTACAGAAAGGTGAGCGACTGAATCAACCACCGGCGGCTTACGAATGACCGATGATTATTTCGAGCATACCGGAGTTCCGGATGTATGGACAGTCAGAATCAGGGACGCAGACAAGGAGGATCTTGCGCGTATAGACGGAGCAATGTGTCTGGGCATGAGTCCCGAAGAGCTTATCATTGCCAGAGATTACTTCAGGAAAAAGGGAAGGGAACCGACCGATATCGAGCTGCAGTCCGTTGCGCAGGCATGGAGCGAGCACTGCAGTTATAAAACTTCGAAACCCGTTCTGCGGCGCTTCATTTTTCCGCTCTCACGTCGTGCCTTTGCCACGGGGGATGCCGGTGTCATGGAATTCGACACCGAGCATGTCTATTCTCTGAAAATGGAGAGTCACAATCACCCAAGCGCTATAGAGCCTTACGGCGGAGCAGGCACCGGTATAGGTGGCATCGTTCGGGACATATTGTGTATGGGAACGAGACCGGCAGCCCTCGTCGACCCGATATTCTTCGGTCATCTGGACGCCGGTGCCGATTCGCTGCCGCCCGGCGCAAAACATCCGAAATATCTCTTCTCCGGGGTAGTGGCAGGCATACGGGATTATGGCAACAGAATCGGTGTGCCGACAGTTTCCGGAGGCGTCTGGTTCGACAGCAGGTATGCTGCCAGCTGCCTGGTGAATGCCGGATGTCTTGGCTTCGGAGAGAAGAGGCATGTTGCAAGAAACGGTCTCGTGGAGGAAGGCGATGTTCTCATCCTGGCCGGCGGTTTCACGGGAAAAGATGGAATACACGGTGTTAATTTTGCTTCAAGAATACTCACAGAACAATCCCATGAAGAGGACAGGGGCTCCGTTCAACTCGGAGATCCGATTACAAAGGAACCACTAATACACGCCATCATGGAACTTGTCGAAGAAGGCAAAATCAAATCAATGAAGGACCTCGGCGGCGGAGGTCTCTCTGCTGTCGTCGGCGAAATGTCTCTCTCCGGCTCTCTTGCCGCAGACATCGAAATCGGCGCTGTGCATCTCAGGGAGCAAGGCATGAAACCGTGGGAAATCTGGGTTTCCGAATCACAGGAGAGGATGCTCATTTCTGTCAATGAGCGTGATGCTGAGCATGTGCTGTCCGTGTTCGATTTCTGGGATGTGAAAGCATCCAGGATAGGAACCGTCCGCGATGGAAACAGCATTGTCGTGAAATACGACGGCAGGATCATACTGGATCTGGAGACGGCATTTGTCGTAAAGGCGCCGGAATGCATAAGACCGATGAAGAGCAGAACCATCAGAGGTCGCCGCGGAAGGCAGGTAGACGGCAAAATCGGTCTGGCCGAAGTTGCAGAACGCATACTTTCCGACCTGAATGTGTCCAGCAGGGACTGGGTCGTCCATATGTACGATTATGAAGTGGGAGGCAGGACGGCGGTCAAGCCTCTTCACGGTCTCGCCGGCTTTCAGTCACACGGCGATGCATCCGTTCTGCGACCCGTCCCGGATAGCTGGCGCGGACTGGCTGTATCGGTGTCGTCACAACCCTGGATTGCCTCCGTTAATCCGTATCAGGGCTCGCTGCACGCTGTTGATGAACTCTGCAGGAATCTGGCCGCGGTCGGGGCAAGACCGGATGCACTGACCAACTGTCTGAACTTCGGCAATCCCGAACGGCCGGATATCATGTGGGAATTTCACGAATCTGTGAGAGGACTCGCAGAGGCGGCGGAAGCGCTGGGCCTTGCAGTGCCCTCCGGCAATGTCAGCTTCTATAATGACGGGGAGGCAGGGCCCATCTTGCCCACTGTCTCCCTGATGGGTGTGGGTATAGTTGATGATATAAGAAAGTCCGTCACTTCTGACGTCAAGAGAGCAGGCTCTCTATTATATCTGATCGGTGCGAAGGAAAACAGACTCGGATGCTCCGAGTTTGCCAGGATATTCGACACTGGCGACACGCTCTTTGCCCCAGTTGATCTCAGACGCACAGCGCTTCTTTGCAATGCGATAGGTGCCGCAGCATCCGCAGGAACTCTTCTCTCCTGTCATGATATTTCGCAGGGCGGACTGTTCATTTCGGCAGCAGAAATGGCTTTTGGCGGAGATATCGGAGTCACAATTGATGCGGTCGCACTTGGTAAAGGCTCGGTCGTTTCGCGTCTCTTTTCGGAGGGACCAAGCAGGTGGCTTGTCGAAGTTTTGCCGGAACATAGTGATGGGGTGGAGGAGAGATTCGGTGCAGACGCCACGCTCATCGGAAGAACGGGCGGCAGGACACTGAGCATTGTGGATGAGGAAGAAGTCCTCTTTGAGCAACCGCTGGATGCGCTCAGGAAGAAGTGGCAATCGCCACTGTGGGAAAGGATGGGCTGAGTATGAAACGCAATGAGATAACTGTTGCAGTGCTCAGGATTGAGGGCACTAATATGGAAGATGAGGCGGCGGCGGCATTTACTGCGTCCGGAGTCAGGACGGAGATGGTTCACCTGAAACAGCTGGAGGGAAGATGTCCGCAAGCAAGGCACAGATCGCTTGATGATTACGACATGATTGTGATACCTGGCGGTTTTTCAGCAGGAGATTATGTAAGGGCAGGCGCCATTTTCGCATCCAGAATCAAGGCCTCGGTAGGGAAAGAACTGCTCTCTTTCGTCGACAACGGCAAACCCGTACTCGGTGTCTGCAACGGTTTTCAGGTCCTGGTCGAGCTGGGCATGCTGCCCTCCGGCGGTGAAAAGGGAGAACTGCTGCCGCGCGCTGCTCTTGCAACCAACATATCGTGCAGATATGAATGCCGTCCTGCGTTTCTGAAGAACGTCAACAGGGGACACTGCATTTTCACATCATTGATACCTGAAGGCACAATACTATGCATACCGACTGCGCATGGCGAAGGAAAGATGACATTTCCTCCGTCAAAATCAGATAAGTGGGTTAAAAAGCTGGATGAACTCGATGAACTGGTTTTCCGCTATGTGGACGACAGGGGAGAATACGCCGGTTATCCATGGAATCCCAACGGAAGCGTTTACAACATAGCTGGTGTGACCGATGACACCGGTTTCGTGCTTGGAATGATGCCGCATCCAGAGAGAACATACTGGCGTTACCTGCACACGGACTGGACGAGAACGGACAATCCGCCCGAATCATACGGTGACGGCATGCTGATTATTGAATCTGCTGTCAGATATCTGGAGACTCACTTCTGAGCTCAGCCCGTGTCCACCTCAATCTCTACTGCATCGCCGTCGCTGAGTTTGTGCAGTGAACGTAGGTGGTCCTTCGCGATCACTTCCATCACATCTGTGTAGTGTGTTCGCACCGGAAGGATGACAGCGCAATCCTTTTCATTTATTCTTGCCATGAAGCATTTGACATCGCCGAACGTCCTTCCCTTGCTTGTGAATCCAAGTATGCCTATGCCCGGAGCAAAAGTCAGCCGCTCGAACAGTGGCATGTCGGCCGGGACTACCCTTATGTTCAGCGTTCCTTCATACGGTTGGAACAACAGCCGTTTCTGAAACTGCTGTTTGTACTTCTGCTGGGAGATGTAATATTTGCCTTCCCCAAGGCCGCTGAAGACTGTACCGTGTATCTGCAGCTTTCTTGCCGGCTCGAACAGCATTTTGTATTCCAGATATTCCCTCTTCAGCACTTCGAGTCCCTTCTCCGATATCATCAGCCTCTGCCCCTTATGGCCTATCTGTCTCTCGATGAGTCGCTGCTCCGCCAGCTTGAGTATCTCCATAGATGCGGCCTGCTGACTGACTCCGATAGCTTCGCCAAGTCTCTTGGAAGTGATTTCAGTGAATGACGTCAGTGCGCCCATCAGCGCGAGTTGTTTCAGTGCTGAATTGTGATATCCCTTCATGCCCAATCCGACCGCACAGCGGTCCGCCAAATTAAATCTTTGTGCACAAATCAAATGGCATCGTCAGAGCGGCGGAAATCAAGTCTCTTCCTTCCACGAAGCGTTATCACCCTGAACCCTTCCGAAACAAGTTCGGAAGCCAGACGGGCATCATTCGTAACGACTGCAAACGATCCTGTCTCCTTCGCCGCCTCAACTATGGCATCATCGCCTTTTTTCCGCGACTGAAACGTCCTGTACTTTGCGCTCATCTCCAGTGCCATTTTCGCCTCTTTCTTCTTCACGCGGCCGAGCTCCTCCAGAACAGCTGTTGGAATGACCACGTCATGCGAACCGAGGAGCTCACTGAGTTCCGCGTCGAAGTTAATCCTGTTCTCAAATACTGAGATAAGTGTGCTTGTGTCCACAACTACAATCTGTGCCATGATTCACACTGCGATGCCGAATCCAATCAGTCTCCACTTTCCGGCAAATTTCCTCGATATTGCAACCCGCTGGTTGGTTTCAAGGCACACTGGTATCTTGAGATTCACATCGCAGGTGTCTTTTCTCGCGCTCGTGACAAGTCCCACCGTTGTGGAGGTTCCCATGTTGAGCATCAGCGGCTCATTCGTCTTGATGCTCTCGACCTTCTGCTCTTCCTGACTTCCAACCACCCTTTCCAGCAGATGCGTCTGCATGGAAAACGACTGCAGAACGGGCGGCAGCGTCCCTGGCTTGCCGGCGACCTTGCCTACCAGACTGTCTGATTTGGTCAGAGATGGATCCAGCTTTGTACCGACGGCAATAAGTCCGCCTGGTCCTGCGGATTCGAACCTGCGTCCACCCGATTGTATGGCCACAACAGTCGAGAACAGAGATTGCCAGTTTGTCTTCCCGCTGCTTTCTGTCCTCTTGCCGGGCGCAATTTCGATCTCGTCACCAACCGAGAGTTTTCCCTCAGAAATGGTACCTCCTATGACGCCTCCTTTCAGCTTGTCTATGGAAGTTCCGGGCACATTGATGTCGAACGACCTCGCAATGTGCATTCTTGCTGGTTTAGTCAAATCGCGGTCAGGTGTCGGAATAATCTTCTCTATGCTCCAGGCAAGATAATCAAGATTGGTTTTGTGATGGGCGCTGACAGGCACGATCGGAGAATTCTCGGCGACCGTTCCCTTGACGAATTTTGTGATTTCCTGGTAGTTCTTCATTGCCTGTTCTTCGGTGACAATATCTATCTTGTTCTGCACGATGATGACATTCTTGACACCTATGACGTCGAGCGCCATAAGGTGCTCTTTTGTCTGTGGCTGTGGACACTTTTCATTTGACGCGATTATCAGGAGAGCTCCATCCATAATTGCTGCCCCGGAAAGCATGGTTGCCATCAGGGTCTCATGTCCGGGGGAGTCGACAAAAGAGATCGACCGCACGTACTTTACGCCGGATTTGCAGTTCAGATTGTTCTCCAGAGTTGAGTAACACTCAGGATCGTCGCATTCTTCACACTTGAATATTGACGAATCTGCATATCCCAGTTTGATGGAAATGCCGCGTTTTATCTCTTCAGAGTGGCGATCTGTGGATTCACCCGAAAGCGCCTTCACCAGACTCGTTTTTCCATGATCTACATGGCCGACGAGTCCAACATTGATCTCTGGCTGTCTTGCAACATGCATTACTTGCTCTCCTTCTTCTGGAAAATCTCTGAAACAGGTGTCGGTCCGAATGCGGTTATCTTGAGATTCAGCTGGACGGTGACCGGAGAAACGGTGTTTCCCCTCACGGTCCGTCGCTTCCTCACACCCTTCCTCGTTGGCTTGAATCCTGTCCCGCCGGATAGCATCAGTCGCCGCCTCTGCTGTCCTGGAAGATCATGCCTCATCGTGAAACCGTCTTTGTCTGAGCCTCCTGTAATCTGAAGCTTGTATCCCGGAAGTTTGAAGTAGATGCCGTCTACAACATCTCCGATTTTCTTGCCTACCAGAGCTGACGTCTGTGTTCCGGCAACATCTACCTGGTAAGATGTACCTGTCTTTGGATCATTTATAACTGCCTTGAAATCGGCCATAGAACCCAACACCTTTTAACGCAACAAATTGCACGGTGACTTATACTTTTCCCAAAAACCAAGAGCATATGTGTGCAAAGTTCCTATCCGCTGCCATCTTCTATCATCTTGCTCCGCCAGTTTTCAATCTCAAAGCGTCAGCACCTGCTCCGGGCTCCGGTTTCCTTTTCATCATCAGATAATATGATAATCCGGTAACGGACAGCGCCACATAGTAGCTCACATCAGCCCCCCCAAGGTAACTGGCCGATATGAATCCGGTGTAGCTCAATGAACCGTATCCCCATGATATGAAAGGAACGGAAACGGCGAGACCGAGAAGATAACTCAGCAGGCCGCTGGCTTTGAAGTTCGTGGCCCTGTCTACTGTGACTGGATTCCTGTGGCGTAGCACAAAAAAATCAATCAGCACTATGGCGAGCCATGGCGTAATCCAGTAATCGAGGAGGAGCAGGAATCCTTCGTAAAATGATGTGAAGCTCCCTGACAGCAGAATCGTAAGCACCGCGCCTATGGTGCCCGACAACAGTACCGCCTTCCACCTTCCGATCCTGATGTCCAGTACGAGCGAAGACAATGCGCTCGTATATATGTTCAGTGCATTGGCTGAGAGTGTGCCCAGAACGATGGCAATCAGTGCTGCAGTTCCTAGCAGGCCGAGCACATATCCGAATGAACCGATTATGCCTATGGAAGCCGCTCTGCTGTAATTGCCATAGATGTACGCGGCGACAAGCGCACCAAGCGCCTCGAACCAGAAAGATGCCGCAAATCCTCCCAGGAATGTGAAAGCCGCAGACTTCCTCCAATCAGTTTTTTCTCCAAGGTACCTCGAATAGTCCGAGGCATAAGGCCCCCAGCTCATCAAATATGAGAGCGATGCGCCCATGAGTAGAACGGAATTCACCGCGTAGGCTGGAACGCCTGGCACAACTGCAGGCTTGTAGGCCGCAAAACTCTGCCCGTGCATCAGTATGACTGCCGTTGCAACGGCAAAAAAAGCTCCGAGAACCAGGGCCATTATCTTTTCAAATTGATGTATGAAATTGTGACCGTATATGCCTATGACGATCATGACAGAAACGAGAATGAGCGCAGACGGGACATATCCGATGTGAAGCAGGCTCTCCAGTGCAAAACTTCCGAGAACGGCGTTGACAGTGAACCATCCCACGCTGCTTGCCCATTGCAGAAAAGCAGGCATATATGCGCCCTTCCTTCCAAACGTTCCCCTTGTTATGATCATCTGTGGATAGCCGAACGAGGGCCCCATCGAACTTGCGAGCGCAAGCAGGAAACCGCCGATGAGATTGCCTGCCAGAAGGACAAGGAGTGCCGAACTGATGGGAAGGGAGAAGAGTGAAACTGCAAGATAACCCACCGCATAACTGCCTATTGTTACGTTGGATGCAAACCAGAGCGTGAATAATTTTCCCGGTTTGCCATGTCTTTCATCATGCGGTATGTGTTCAATACCAAATGGCTCCACTTTGAGAACGCTGCTTCCGTATCTGTCCATTCAGGATTCATCTCGCCGTTACGGCTGCCCGCCACTAGATTGATTTCATAGATTAGACTTTCGTCGTCCCATGCGGCCCCTGCAGGAGTGGGCTTGAACTCCATTTAGCGGTGTAGCGGAAGGTAGGGAAAGTGAACCACCACAATGTTCTGCCCTGTTCCGTGCAAAATGTCATCCGCTCCGTCATGTTCAGCTGTTACTGCTGGAAAGGTTCAGATATTCAATCACAATGATGATTGCAGGATGAATGAAGACAAGATAGGCAAGCCAGGTACAATCGGGCACCTGACCGTTAAGAACCGCATTGTCATGGCACCCATGATATCCAACCTCTGCAACCCTGATGGCAGCACAAACGAAAGCCACATGGCATATCTCGAAGAGAGGGCAAAAGGAGGCGCCGGCCTCATAATCACAGAGTACTCGTACATCGACAGAACGAATTCCAGAGGTGCCAGGAATCAGATGGGCCTGTATACTGATGAATTCGCGCCGAAGCTGAGGCGG
This sequence comes from Candidatus Sysuiplasma acidicola, assembly GCA_019721035.1. NCBI lineage: Archaea > Methanobacteriati > Thermoplasmatota > Thermoplasmata > Candidatus Sysuiplasmatales > Candidatus Sysuiplasmataceae > Candidatus Sysuiplasma > Candidatus Sysuiplasma acidicola. Next base: position 19,664 of record JAHEAA010000005.1, on the reverse strand, counting down.
CTCACAGAAAGGATACACAACCACGGCGCTAACATATTCGTTCAGCTGGTGCACGCTGGTGGAAAGGCACTCACTGAGAACAATGCAGTGTGGCCGTATGCGCCGACGGCTGTTGATTATCTGGGAACCACACCTGCGGAAATGTCCCCTGCGGACATAGATGATGCCATTGCCAGCTTCGTCAGGGCAGCAAGAGTGGCGAAGCGCTCCAACTTCGACGGCATAGAACTTCACGGAGCACATGGTTACCTGATACAGGAGTTCCTGTCACCAGCACTGAATCAGAGAAAGGACAGGTATGGCGGCTCTTTCGAGGGAAGGATACGATTCGCACAGGAAATCATAGATGCAATTAGGTCAGAGGTGGACACCAATCTGGGCATCAGGCTGAGCCTCTATGAGGACGACGCCGACGGCTATGGCCCGGAGTACGGGCTTTCCATAGCTGAATCACTGAAGTCTGTCGACTACGTCCATTTCTCTGCGGGCAGAACAGCACCCCCCGGCTCTTCAATGTCATTCTATGGGGTGAAGACACACATCGCTGAGAGGCTGCCGAGAAAGCCCGCGGTGACAACGATCGTCGTTGGTTCCGTCACAAATGCCGCTGATGCACGCAGGGTGCTCGAAAAGGCGGACTTCGTTGCGGTGGGAAGGGGAATGCTAGCCGATCCATATTTTGCGGAAAAGGTCTTGGCCGGCGACACTGCGATTCGACCATGCATCAGGTGCAACCAGGCCTGCCGCGACCTCACGTACGGCGAAGTCAGGTGCACTGTAAACCCCTCGACTGGACTGGAATTGCTGGTTAACCCGCTGCCGAGAGTCAAAGGTGAAGTGAATGTCGTCGGCGCCGGTGTGAAAGGCCTCGAAGCTGCGATCTGCCTAGCGAAGGCGGGGCTGAGTGTAACGGTATATGATAAAAGAACAGACATAGGCGGCCAGCTGCTGGATATACGGGATAAGCACAAGAAGGGCGAATTCGTCAGACTCATCGAGTATTACAGGGAAGTGCTGAGGAAACTGGGCGTGCGTCTGAAGATGGGGCAGGAATACAGTGGAGACGGAATTTACTGTCTTCCAGACAGGACCTACCCACCGATTCCGACCGGACCGAATATCCGGTTCGACTCAAACATCTTCCAGCATCACGACGAGATACTGCACCTTGCGGGCGTGTCAAAGGTCGTCGCATCTGAGAGAATCCTGAACAGCCTGGATCGGGCGAGGGCTGCAGCCTTCCGCCGCCTGATCGAATCAAAGGGAGTCGTGTTTGCAACAGAGATGGGCAGTGAGTTTGATTTTTCAATCAGCGAGAGGCGGCAGTATGATATAAGGGCGGCAATGGTTTCCGGAAGAGAGGCTGCCAGGAAATATATTGAGGACAGGCATCTTCTGCACGCCTGACAGGGTGCAGCCCTGAGTGCGGCAGACAAGCCGGAAATTGATTGCCCGGTCAGCTGCTGCGGAAAGTTTTGTAAAATCTGGGGAGCGTATGATGTGAAGGGCATATCCGAGGGAATCTTTCGGAACAGGAGCTTTCTCGATTATTTCGGCATGAACCTGTCGTCCAGAACCGCTGGTGCTGTCACTAACGTGTCCGTCATCTGGTTCGTGTTCGCAGTAACACATTCTGCAATAGATGTCGCAATTGTTGGCCTTGCGGCTTCGGTGGCGACCGTAATTGTCACGCTCCCTGCAGGCGTATGGATAGACAGGTACAACCGCCGGGCGCTGCTCCTGTTCTCAAACGCGCTCCGTGCTGCCTGCCTGGTGATGCTTGCGCTGATTACCATTGAGGCAGGTTTCCAGCTGCTCGCAGTCATTGTGTTCAGCCTGGTATGGAATGGAGCCAACGAGTTATACAGGTCGACGGACCACTCGGTTCTTCCTGAACTCGTGGGGCCGGATGAAGTGGCTGACGCGAACGGCGTGACGATTGCGGGTTACAATCTGCTCGGTTCTTTTTCCAGCGCCCTCGGCGGGGCACTCATTGTGCTTGCAGGCGCAGTTCTGGCATTCATTTACAGCGCTGCAGGATACATCATTGCCGCTGTGTTCTCACTGTTTCTGCTATTGAGACTTGGGGCTGTGGGCAAAAAGAAGGTCGGGCGTGCGGGGAAAGGGAAGGCGATGATGGGCAATGAAATCAGGGAAGGAATGAGATGGCTCATCACACAGCGTGGACTTCTTGAACTGTCTCTCTCCGCAGTCATTTTCAACTTCCTGTTCGGCGTCACGTTCTATTTTCTGGTGATTTACGTCGGAGTCGGTGTCGGTGCGGGTGCATTCCTCTTTGGTGCCATACTTGCCGCGTTTGTCATAGGCGGGGCAGCCGGTGCTCTCCTTGTAGGGCGTACAGATGCGGTCAGGCACGCTGGAAAGGTGTGGCTGCTGGTCAATGGTGCCTGTGCCGGAGCACTGATGCTACTGCTTGGCGTTTTCCCGACTGTCCCGGTGGCGCTGTGTGCGGGCTTCGGCATAGGTTTGGTCAGCGGTTTTGGAGGAAACGTCTGGCTCTCGTCGGCGCAGAACCTGGTGCCCACACCGATGAGAGGGAGATATTTCGCGATAGACGGGTTGCTCAGTTTCATCGGCGGTCCGCCTTCTATTGTCGTAGGTGGCATACTGATAACAGTAATCGGCGTCGTGAAAGTTTACGAAATCGCGGGAGCGCTCCTGCTTCTCTCTGCTCTTGCATTCACACCTATGAAAAGCCTGTGGAATCTCGACGGCCGACCTTCCGCCGGGAGCGTGGTGGAGCCTGAGCATGATGTGTGACGATATCCGTTTACGCCTGCACGGAGAACTGCAAAACATGAGATTGCGTTGGATTCGTTGCATCATGTTGCATGCGACAGAGCGCCGCTTGCCCGACAGATCCCACGCAGGAGGTGGCCGCAAATGAATAACCGCCCAGGCGAAGCCTTTTGTGCACCAATATTGCTTATCTGCCAGTTTGCATTCCATGTGGCAGGGACGTAACATTTAGAGGATAACTCTTTGAAGGTTTCAGTATTGAGAGGCAGATGGATATAAATGAGCGGCATCAAACTCCAAAAAGAACTGCTTGAAAGGCTCGAGAGAGCCAAGGCTGTTCTCACCGGAGCACGTTCAGCCAAAGTCAGGGTCATCAGCCATTATGATGCAGACGGGATCAGTTCGGCAGCAGTCCTGTCCATTATGCTCCGGCGGCTGGGCGTCCCGTTTCACGCTACGATGACCCAGAGTCTGGACTCCCGTCTCTTGGACAGTCTTAAAAACGAAAACGGAAAGTGTTTTATCTTCTCCGACATGGGAAGCGGCCAGCTTGAGTTGCTGGAAAAACTCCAGTGTGACACAATTGTACTCGACCATCACAAACCTCTCCGTGACAGTGAACGCGTGATTCATGTGAATCCCAGCCTGTTCGGATCTAACGGAACGACGGACGTGAGCGGTGCGACAACCTGTTTCCTTCTAGCCCAGCACATCGATGACGCAAACTGGGATGCAGCCGTCCCGGCGCTTGCAGGAGCTCATGGCGACATGCAGCATCTCGGGGGTTATCGTGGATTGAACCTGGACATACTAAACGAGGCGATCAAGCGTCGAATAATAGTCGAACGAAAATCGCTTCAACTACAGGGCAATACTCTGGCCGATTCAATATTGAACTCGCCGGAACCTTATTTCAAAGGACTCACCGGTAAACCCGAGATTTTACCAGACTATGTCAACGCTCTCGGAATTAAACCGGACATCAACTACTCATCCTATTCTGAGGAGGATTTGAGGAGAGTTGCATCCGCACTGATGATGACGCTCGCATCAAACGGCTGCGATTATGAGAACGTTTCACAGATACTGTCGACTCAGTATTATTCGGAACTTACCGGAGTGAGCATTGCGGAGATGGCGAGTCTAGCCAACGCCTGCGGGCGAACCGGCAATTACGGACTGGGACTTGCCATGGAGCTGGCGGACGGAGAGGCTACCGCAGAGACGCTTAAGTTCAGACTGGACTATAACAAAGCAATGATTTCAAGACTCAACGAGCTTGAGGAAGGAATCGAAGAGATGGACAACATACAGTATTTCCGCTCAGACGATCCTTCTCTGGCCGGAGCGCTGTGCGGTCTTTATATGGCGTTCATAGGCCGCAAAGACAGACCGACGTTTTCATATTCCCTGGCCGGAGAAACATACAAAGTGAGCGGAAGAGGAACCAAGGCGCTGGTCGCAAGCGGATTGGATCTTGCAGAAAGTCTTTCTGTTTCCGCATCGAAGTTCGGAGGACACGGCGGAGGGCACGTGATAGCATCCGGTGCCATGGTTCCGAAGGAACATCTCATGGAATTTCTGAAGTCTGTGGACGAGATCACGGGCAAGCAGATTCGCAGCACGCACTAGCGCCAGGTAACCTGAACCTGATCCGTCCTGTATCTCTGGTTAACGGCGGAGCTCTCGATAGACATTCGCTGCCCGGAACCGTATGCGAGCAAGCCGTTCCACGCTATCATGACCCCGTTATCGACGAGATATTCAAATGGGGGCTCGAATACGCGCGCTCCCCTATCCGCGGCCATCTCATGAACCATCTGGGACAGCCTGCGGTTACGAGCAACTCCTCCCGCGAGCACTATCTCGCTCTTTTCTGCCTGTGCGATGGCTCTCTCAGTGACTTCCGTCAGCATCGAAAAAACAGTCTCCTGCAGGGAAAAACAAAGATCCTCCTGTGAACAGCCATTTTTCAGTTGCTGTTTCGCAGCCGTGAGAATGCCGGAAAACGAAACATCCATGCCCTTGACAGAGTATGGCAGATCAATCAGTTTCGTACCGGCTTTTGCCAGCTTTTCTATCACGGGCCCGGCATAGAATCCCAGTCCTGCCATTATGCCGAACTTGTCAAGCATGTTTCCCACGCCGATGTCCATGGTCTCTCCGAACACCCTGTATCTGGGTTTCGAGTAAGCGATGACCTGTGTGTTTCCGCCGGATGCGTAGAGCATTACCGGATCATCTACGGCATGTTTCATCCTGCCAATTTCGAGGTGTGCTACGCAGTGGTTTACACCTATCAGCGGTTTGGAAAGAGAAATCGAGATAGCCCTGGCGGCCGTTGCAACCGTTCTCAGACAAGGTCCGAGTCCCGGACCCTGTGAAAAGGCTATGACGTCAATAGACTCAATGCTTATTCCGGATCGCTTCAGAGTGTCCTCTATGAGTGGAACGACATGTTCTGCGTGATGGTTTGCAGCCTCCCTGGGATGTATGCCCCCTTTCTCAGGGCGATACATATGGCTTCCCTCCGCCAGTACATTGCCACCGGAATCGACTATTCCGATGCCGACCGTGTGGGCTGTTCCCTCAATGCCAAGGCAAATCACGTGATCTGTTTACCGGTATCAGGCATATAATTGTTGCACTCTGTCTTTCTTTCACGCAGTACCGTCTGTCCTTGCTTATGTCAATGCACGGTTTGCGCGAACATGGGCGGACCGCCACTTTATGTCGATACGCGCTGAATTTATGGCTCTTCCGGCATTGCATTTCAGCCATGATAGACTGTCTGGCGTTGCTCAATCTCTGCGGTCTCGATCGATGCATAGAGGCCCAGCGTAATGAGTACGGCGCCCGAAAACATCAGGAAATACTCCTCCAGGCTGCCCAGGCTCGAGGATAGAAACACCGAGGCAACATAGACAGCCACTCCTATCGCTATCGAGACAGCATTCAGGGCTCTAAACTTCAGGTGCAGCGGAGTCCTGTTTTTCTTTGAAGCATCAAATGCGGTCGATGAGTTCGGTGTCGTCTGAATGCTTTGCCTGTCTGTGGTAACACGTCTCTGTGTTTCACCGTCAGAGGACTTAGCCGCCTGGGAAGTTGCCGGCATGACGCTTGCGGCGCCAGGCGCAGATTCCTGTTTCATCTCCTTTGGCTGGTCAACAAGTATCTTCGATATTACATCGAGTTCATTCTCTGCTTCAGAAAGCTGCCTTTCCAGCTCCTTTATTCTGTCCTCGGCAGAAATAGCACTTCGGGTGGAGCTATTAACGGCAGCCGGTTGAACCGGCGTCTGAGACACCATGGCAGGCGCCACGGCAGGAACCTGCTCATCTTCCGGCTTCTGGTCAGCGGTGGCGGGTTTAGTCTTATTATTCCCTTTCTTTTTGCCGTTTACGTTCTTCTTCTGAGCCTCCGCTCCAGGATTCTCAGCCTGCTTGGGCGCGAGCTCCGACTTGAATGCAGATGCTGATGGCTTCTCGTCAATGTCGGTCTCAAACTCGTAGCCGCAAAAATCACAGGACCGTGAGTCGGCACTTATGGAAAAACCGCATGCCGGACAATTAATCTTGCGATTAGCAGCCATTCTCTAAACCCCTTTAGAAGATGAACACGTATAAGTTAAGCTTTTCCCATGGATTCCCAACAACGATAATTTCGACCTGGTCCGGCACAGCACGCCAACCGTCTTTCCGAAAAGTGTTTACAGGTTCACCGACTGGGTCTATGGCAGATAACCTGCCGGCTGAACGTGCTAGTATATTGCATAATGCCAGTCCTCGAATTGCAATCAGCATCAGATGCTTATCAAAATGGCCAGCGAAGAACGCTGAATTATGGACATGAATCCGGGCCATGTTTCCCGAATCCCATCATGAACTGGTGAATCCAGTTCATTTTGTCGCATTTAGCATGGTCGAAAGCGCCATTGTTATATAGGAAGCGGCAGGATTATTGGCATAGGCGCCGCGGACGGAGAGTCAAGGTTGCCCCCAGGCTGAGTGCAGATTGTGAAACTGGAAGACATCATGAGTTCGGACTATCAGACTATCAGTGAAGACGCCACCATTTTTGAAGCTGTCCAAATGATGACCAAGCATAAGGTGTATGGCATTATTGTGACAAATGCAGACGGTTTTCCGGTCGGTCTGCTCAGCGAGCGAAGCCTGATTAAGAGATTCATCCTCAGAAACAAAAGACCTGACGAAGTGCCTGTCAAGGCAGTGATGCGGAGACCACTCCCGTCTGTGCCTCACAATCTCTCATTGCCAAAGGTTGCCGAGTATCTGGTACGTAACGGTCTCGAGCGGACTACAGTGACAAATAATGGCAAGGTAGTGGGTTATGTTACTGTCTCGGACATGGCCGGATATCTGTCAAGAAAGATAATTTGGGATATCCTGTCCTCTCATCGAGTCTCTGATTTCATATATTTCTGTCCAAGGTGCGGCAGCGGGCAGCTTAAGCCCGTGTATGGTGAAAAAGGCGAGATCAAGGTATTTTCGTGCAATAACGATCGGTGCGACTATCAGGAATAATCGAATCAAGGGAATCAGTGAAGTTTAAACTCTTCCCGCAGTTCCGTGGTGTATCTGTCCAATGGTTTCATGCCTTTCCTGCTGATCGTCGTTGTTATTTCCCATATGTTCAGATGAGCGCAAGGCACAGACAATCTGTCGTTCAATTCCTGCAGGCAGAATGCAAGAAACGGTCTGTGTCTGATATCCGGGTCCGGAATATGCAGCCCCCTTTCGTCAAAGCACTCCTCTCCATATATTATCAGGTCGATGTCAATTGTCCTTGGAGCATATCTGTTGGCCACCCTTTTTCTTCCAAGCCTTGCCTCAATCTCTCTGAGAATGGTGAATTTGAGTTCGTGCGGTCCTACAGACGTCTCACATCTGGCCACGCAGTTATAGAAGTCCGGCTGTTCCACGCTCTTTATTGGCGAAGTGCGGTAAACAGTCGACAAACCGATAACGCCCGGATTTCGAAACAATTCACCGAGAGCGAGTCTGATGTTCTTCTCCGGTTCAAGATTCGATCCGAGCGACAGATACACATCAGCCATGATGATCTTTCTTTTCCCTTGTTATCCGAACTCCAACGCTTTTCGCGAACCTCAGTGCTCCGGGTTTTTCCACGGTCACTCTGGCCCTTTTGACGCCGTGTTTTGCCACGCAAATGTCTGCGATCATGCCAGCCATGGCCTCGAGCAGGAAAAACTCGGAACCTTCAACCTTGGAAATAATCTCTTTCGTCACCGACTTATAGTCGACGGTCGACTCTATTCTGTCAGTCCTTATCGCCTCCGCCATATCTGTCAACAGTTCGACATTTATCAGAACATCCTGCTTCTGCTTTCTTTCGATGTCATTAATGCCTATGATACATCTGAGGTGCAATCTGTCGATTATTATCGTGTCGCCCTGCTCCTCATCCTCACTATTTTCCTGCCTCACGCAGTTCCCTCATTTTCTGTTTAACCCGATGACACAGATGATTAATAGATTTATTTTCCGGCTCCGTAAACCCTGTGCAGCAGGTGCTGGCCACCGTCTATGAATATTATCTGACCTGTTATGAATCCGCTGTGCAGCAGAAACAGGACTGCGTTTGAAACATCCCGTGCCTCGCCGCTCTTCTTAAGTGGCACATCCGATTTGAGCTTCTCAAAATAGGCCGGACCTTTGCCTTCAGGGGGCAGGATGAGTCCAGGTGCAATTGCATTTACTCTGAATCGCGGTGCAAGGATCAACGCAAGTTCTTCCGTGATGTATCTCAACAACTGTTTACTGAGGTAATAAACCGGCCGCCCTATGTCGTGTCCCGAGATTCTCGTGTCCAGCAGATTTATTATGTCGCCACTGTCAACGATTTTGGAGAAACGGTTGGAGAGGATCCATGGAATCCATGTATTTGTCATGACTGTCGACCCCATTTTCTCCCGCTCATGTGATTTTTCCAGGGCGGCGGGATAGACAGAAGCGCTGTTGATTAGTATGTCGACCCTGCCGGCAGCATCTGTCGCTTTTTCCATAAGTTCGTCCGCAGAATCTGGGCCCGTGAATTTCTGGCCCACTGTCCATGCGTTCCTTCCCATTGCCTTTATTTCTGTTTTCAACGATTCTGCTTCGCTCAGTGAACTGTTGTAATGAAGAACGACGTCAGCGCCGTCGCTTGCTATTGCGATAGAAATCTCACGGCCGATCCTCTTGGCCGCACCCGTCACAAGTGCTGTTCTTCCTGCCAGATTTGCCATTTCTTTGTCATCCTGGTATTTGCTTAAATAGATCGGCAGCGCCGCAACTGTCAAAAGCCGGCACTCGTTGTGACATCATCGCTAACTCAAAGTACTTATATTCTATGAAAGTCAATTAAGTGGGGTCGTAACTCAATGAGGAGTTCCAGGTCGCAGGCACGCATCGAAGAAGCCGTGAGAACGATATTGAGGGAAATAGGAGTAAAAGAGGACACCGAAGTCTTCAGGAACACGCCGCGACGTGTCTACGGAATGTATTCTGAGCTGTTCTCAGGCATGAATGGCGATACAGAGCCGGGGATGACTTCGTTCAAAAATCCGGGTTATCACGATATACTTGCTATACGGTCTATACCACTGTACTCAATGTGCGAACATCATCTGCTGCCGATTATTGGCGACGTGTCGATAGCCTACATTCCCGGAGAGCGAATCGTTGGCCTGTCAAAGCTGCCTAGAACGGTGAAATATTTCGCATCGAGACCACAGGTGCAGGAACGGCTGACAAGTGAAATCGCAGATTTTCTGTTCAACAAGCTTGGAGCCAAAGGTGTGATGGTTTTCATCAGGGCAAGACACATGTGTATGGAGATGAGAGGAGCCAGATCTTTCAACTCAGAAACAGTATCGAACGCTATCCGTGGAACTTTCGAGAAGAACCCGGAGACAAAAGAGGAAGCTCTGAGACTGCTTACACAACAGTGAAATCGCATCAACTGCAGTCGCCGCTTTTTTTCGAAACCGTTTATAGGCAGTTGTTTCTTCACCATCTATGGCATGGCAACGCGTCGCCAACCTTGGCGACATTCCGGTTTCGGGGCTCCTGAGAACCCAAGCAGGCAGCATCGAGATATTGATCATCAGGGACGGGGAAAAGTTATTCGCCACGTCGCTCAGATGCACGCACGAGAACGACGATCTTTCCAACGGAATGCTCGAAGGAGGGAATCTGATATGCAGCTTTCATTATGCGACATTCAATCCCTCCACCGGAGCAGTCGTTTCTGCGCCTGAGGATGGCGGCGACGTGAAGCCTCTGAAGGTTTACGACGTTAAGGTGGAAAACGACGAAGTACTGGTGAATATCTGATGCATGTGCTTGTTTTTGTTAAGCAGATTCCGGATGTCAACAGGATAGAATTCGATGCAACCACTATGAGAGTGAAGAGAGACGGAGTACCTCTTCTCATGAATTCATTTGACAGAAAGGCTGTCGAAGAGGCAGTGAGAATACACGAAAAAACAGGAGCTACAACTATTGCAGTGTCCATGGGCCCTCCATCTGCTAAGGATGTATTGATCGAATCGGTTAGAATGGGTATCGATCGTGCGATTCTCGTTACTGACCGGAATCTGTCTGGCGCCGACACACTGGTAACATCCGAAGTGCTGGCAGCGGTGGCAAGGAAATTGTCACCCGATCTTATTCTGATGGGTAAATACTCCCTTGACGGTGAAACCTCACAGGTACCGCCCGAAGTCGCAGAATTTCTCAACTTTGGGTTCAAATCGTCAGTTTCCCGAATCGATTTTGACGAAGGTGGTCGTGTGGTGGTTGAACAGGATCGTGAAGACGGAGTTGCAGAGTTCTCTCTTCCGCTTCCGGCCGTCTTTTCAGTCAGCGAGAAGATCAATAAGGCAAGGGTGCCGGGGCCGGCCTCGCCGGATCTCGAAGAACGCGTACGCGTCATGAATCTGAGGGACGCCGGCGCGCAGGTAAGCGGTTCGGATTCACCAACTGCTGTCACGGGAACAGAGAGAGTGAATAGTTTCAGGAAGACATCCTTCATCGAAGCTGGGGAAGACGCCTTCAGGCTGGTATACACCATCGCCATGAAGTTCAGAAAAACTGCTGCCCGTAGAGTTGATCTGTCGAGTGGAGATGAACACAAAGGCGAACTATGGGGCATTGCACTCAACGATCCTGACACCGCAATGGAAATTGCATCTAAACTCGCAGAACTCTCCATACCGGAAAGCCTCTCTGTCAAAGTGATCGGCAATATTCCCCCTGAGGCGCTCGAAGGCATGCTCTGCCACGAATACCTGTATATTGATGGAGCTGGCAACGAACTGCTTACCGACACGCTTGCAGAACTCATCACCTCATCGAAACCACGCTGTATTGTTTTCCCGTCGTCTCTCGATGGTCGTGAAATCGCTGGAGCAATTGCCGCAAGACTCAGACTGGGGCTGACGGCTGATTGTGTGGGCCTGAAAATTGAAAACGGCAAACTCATACAGTACAAACCTGCTTTCGGAGGTGGCATAGTTGCCCGTATAATGTCCATGACTGCCCCTGAAATGGCAACTGTACGGCCGGGAATATTTCCCAGATGTGTTGGAACCGCCCCCATGCGTATCAGCACCGTTCAGCCTTCAGGCAGGACATCGCCGACAAGAGTGTCATTCAGGGAATTGTCCCGGGATTACAGGAAACTCAGCAGTTCAGACATCATTATTGGCGTGGGCAGGGGCCTGAAGAGCAGAGATAATCTGGTCGCAGTTCTCAATCTTGCAGGAAAAATGCGTGCCTCGGTAGGTGCTACCAGACCTGTTGTGGATATGGGCTGGGTCCCGAGGCAGCAGCAAATAGGACTCACAGGCACTTCAATTTCTCCGTCGCTCTACATCGCTCTCGGCATTTCGGGTCAGGATAATCACGTTGTGGGCATCAGGTATGCGGGAACAGTGGTTGCAGTAAACAACAACCGGGACGCGCCTATTTTCAGGTATGCAGATTATGGAATTGTCTGCGACGTTATGGCTTTCCTGAAGCAGTTCACGGAATTTGTAGACAGGCAGGTGGAACGGTTCGACGACACTGTTGTATGATCTTTTGGCAGAATGTATTTTGCTTGCGGGTTAAGTGCATATTAGTTTGAAAAGCGAAAATGTTTTGCGAAACTTATTAGTCTCCGATGGTTCATGGTAATCTGGTGTTATTTTGCCAGGCCGGTTAGACAAACGAGTTGTTGTTGTGACGGGTGCCGCTCTTGGAATCGGGAAGGCTACGGCTATCAGAGCCGCCGATGAAGGCGCATATGTTGCGGTGTGTGATGTGAAGGATACTGAAGGAAAAGATGTCGTCAGTGAGATTGTCGGAAAGGGCGGGCACGCATCTTACTATCATATGGATGTGAGCCGCGAAAAGGAAGTGAGCGGCACCTTCACCAGGCTCAACAAGGAACTCGGCCCGGTTTACGGCCTTGTCAACAATGCGGGCATAAGCGGGTCAAGCAAGCCTACGCACGAATTAACAGAGGAGGAATGGGACATAGTGTTCTCGGTCAATGTCAAAGGCACATTTTTCTGCACCAAGCACGCCCTTCCATATATGATAAGGAACAATCGCGGCTCCATCGTCAACCTCTCGTCGATTTACGGTCTAGTTGGTGGCGAGGACGTTCCTCCATATCATGCATCAAAGGGAGCTGTCAGAATGATGACCAAAGTGGATGCGTTGCTCTACGCCAAGCACGGAATTCGCGTCAACTCTGTTCATCCCGGATTCATAGACACGCCGATGGTCCAGAATTATGCGGACAGCTTAGGAGAAAGGACTGCCGTTTATTCAATGGTTGCAGGTATGCATCCCCTTGGCCGTCTGGGTCGCAGTGATGAAATTGCGAATGTGATTGTATTCCTCCTGTCCGACGAATCATCTTTCATGACAGGTTCTGAAGTGATTGCAGATGGCGGATATACTGCAAAATAGTCCTCATGCTGCTCATTAATTCTCGCTTGCTCATACGGCATTAATGTATATATTCCGCCGTTTATTTGCCGGATCCGGTATATTATTTTGAGGTGTCTAATTACCGATATTGGCGGGGTTTGCGTTTCGAACGCCTATGCAACAATGTCTGAAACGCTTAACAGACGGTTCGGAACAGATTATTTGAGAGCTTTCCTCATTTTGAGGGAGGAAGCCGTTGCGTTCGATGAAGGCCGGATCACCGTAGGTGAATTCTGCATGAGGGTTTTGGACAGACTCGAATTAAACATCGATGCAGGCGAATTCATTTCGATTCTGGACTCGAGCATAATCCCAGACAGGAAAGTGTGGAGTGTGCTGGAGCAGGCAAGGGACGCGGGTGGCGTGAAAATTGTCGCCCTGAGCAACATGCCCGAACACACATGGACCATGCTGAAGACCACTTACGGCATGGACAGGCTGTTTGACGGGGTCGTTCTTTCCTATGTTGTAGGTATCGTAAAACCGGATAGCAGGATATTCGATGCAGCCATCAAAGTTTCAGGAACAACTGCGAAGGACTGTCTGTTCGTTGATGATGCACCGGAGAATGTTGCAGCTGCTGAAAGACGAGGCATTGTATCGCATCTGTTCCGGAATGCAGAAGGTCTTGTAGCCTTCCTGAAAAACAATGGGATTATTCTGCGCAGTTAGCCCGGAGGATTGTCTTTCAGGCGTGGATCATTCAGCTTGCTTGTACTTCTGTCTGCTGCAGTGCCGGCACACTCTTTCAGCGCTGCACGGTCTGAACCAGATGACGGCAGCACATAATGTCATTCCTACAGCAGCCTGGACAAAAAAATAGTGGGCCGCATGGTTTAGATATATGTTGTCCGATGCTCAGACGATCCTAATGTCCAGCGTAATATTGGAAACTACGATGGGAAAGATTGTTATCGAACTCTTTGAGAGCGAAATGCCCGTTACCGCAGGTAACTTCAGAACACTGACTGAGAAGGGCTTTTACAACGGCGTCATCTTTCACAGAGTTATACCTGGTTTCATGATTCAGGGCGGAGACCCTACGGGAACCGGCAGGGGCGGACCTGGCTACAGCATTAAAGATGAGTTTTCGAGGAAAAACAGGAATTCAAAAGGCACGATTTCAATGGCAAATGCAGGGCCGAATACCGGGGGAAGTCAATTTTTCATAAATGTGGCAGACAATAATTTCCTGGATTCCAAGCACCCTGTTTTTGGCAGAGTTACCGAAGGAATGGATGTCGCAGTAGCAATAAGTGCCGTGAAGAGGGACAGTAATGATCGGCCTGTTTCAAAGGTCGTTATAAACAGGGCTACTGTCAAATCCGGCTGAATTGTAATTGGTGGAGAAAAGGCAGATGCCATCACCAGATGTATGTTCTTGTTGATTCGCTGTCGAATCTGCCCACGATCCTCGTATTCCTGCCCCTTCCATCTCCAGCCAGTCTGAGGAACGGGTACATTGCCCACATATCTCCGGAAGCCATCAGGGCTGCCGGATGATCTTCTCCCATCGCCTTGTTTGTCACGGCCGCTGTTACTCTCCTGACGTCTGTCTCGTCGATGTAGCCGATAGCGTGAAGATATTCGTGAGCGAGGACAACAAACACGTAGGAGTTGAATTCGCGCGCTGATCTCGCCATCTTCCTCATCAATTCCACGAGTGTTTCGTTGAGCACTATGTAGTTGCCGCCCACTTCCCAGAATGCCCCGAGTTCCGATGGAAGGTCGGAGAGCATGAGTCCGAGTCCGCTGCGCTCCTTGTTTATGACATACCTGACTGCCTTCCTAACGATCGAAAATATGCCGTCATAGTCCATTTTCCAGTCCAGAGCATAGGAATAAGGGGCAGGGAAATCCAGTTTTCCTGTGAGTGAGATATCTGAAGCACTCTTTCGCGTCGACTTATTACCAATGTCATTTTCTGCCCCGAGCAATGAAAATAGCCCGGTGCAGAAGCCAGCTGTATTGCACACTGTTTTATCTTGCACTTTGCAACCTATTCGCCATCCGACATATAAGTGTTCAGATAATCATGCACGTCATGTAACAATCAAACACTCCTTCAACGCCCCGGGTCAGGAACTGCTGGACTGCGGTGCGTGCTGCAACATGCTCTTAGAATGAAGTGGGCTCATCAGGAATTGAACCTATTCGGATTTAAGTCCATACCGGCATTACTATTTACGAAGAGGATTCTGGCACATGTACGAAGCGGCATTCTGATGGATAGATGTCACTAACAGTTGTGTTGTGAATTTGCAGACGATGCTGTGTACTACCGAGCTCTGCTACGCATATGCCACTGAGATATCCAGTTGTCTCGAAGATGGATAGCTAATTCATCTCTCACGATATCGACAGTTCACATTTGATCAACAAAGGGGTATCTATTGCTGCGGCTTCATTGCCCATTCGGGTTCCAGCCCTCAATAGTTAGAGTGAAATTGAGGACTGCCTGGATTATAGGTTCGTGAGGAATATAAACATTGATCTCGATGATCTCCGGCTCAACTGGACTCATGTAGACGTGCCAGGGCAAAGTACGGTTCATACCAATTATCGATATTCCGGTCACATTCGACTGGAGGTTCACCTGAGTGACATTGAAAGAGCCAGTCAGGTTGAGCAATGTGCCATTACTCCCTTGCAACACTGTGCCAGGGGCGAATTCGTAGCCATAAACAACCGTGGTGTCGTTCACAGGCTGCGGTCCGAACGGTACGGAAGTACTGGTAGAGACAGCTCCAACACCTCCTCCATCATACATACCGTATGTCTGGTTATTGAGATGCACAAACGCCAAGGAGAAGCCCACATTGACGAAGGGATCGAAGAGTATTTTCAAAGTGGATGAGCTGGAGTTGGTTTTAATGCCTATGGGCTGAGAAGGGTTCTGCCAGAATGAGAACGGCTTGTTGTATTCCTCCCACCAGATACTGTTGTTTTTGCCCCAGTATTTGGCATAAGCTGCATAGGCTCCGGGATAGTTGAACACAACGCCATACCATGTGTCTTTTTCCAGACCGTTGACTGTTATGGTGGACGGGTTGCCGACTGTGGAATTGGACGTGCGCTGGGCCACAGCCTGTGTGGGGTTAAACATCGAGACAGACCAGTTGCTGCCGGCAGGCAGGCCTGACTCCACGAATGTAACCGAGACCGTTCTGCTTGCCCAGTAATATGAGACAAGACCAACGGCTGACACTGCGACAACCATGATTACCACTACCACTGCTTTGACCTTTTGACTAATTTCACGACCCAGTTCTGGCGGCCGTACTGACTGAAGTGGAGGTCCCATATTCCCAAACTTCTCTTTACTCGCCTTGGTATCCCATCAAGCTATTTTGTCGTCAAGAAATATGCCGTTTGCTATATAGTCTCCTCCAAGAGTGCTGCCATGATAGACTGGTGCTGCAGATACGTCGTACACCGTGAAATTGCCGTGAAGCGCAGTTATGTTGTAGACAGGCAGCCAAGTGTTGTTGAGCGGATCAAAGATCTTCATTGTGAAGTTGAGCTGGCCGAGGAGTAGCCACTCCTCGGTCCCGTTTTGAAGCTGAACATAGATAGGTTGGTCGGTCAGGCCCGTGACTTTGACCATGCCATCCATACTGTCTTATGCTGTGATCAGAGTGTTGTACTCTTGTGACGGTAGCGAACAGGCTGACCCCGAGGTTGGTCTTTTGAGTTTGAAGGTTGCCCGGATTCGTTCAGCGGAACAGTGAACGGCAATAAATATGGGCTCATCCGGATTTGAACCTATTTGGGTTTAAGTCCATGTCTAAATTACGATTTACGAAGAGAATTCTGGCACATGTACGAATCGGCATTCTGATTACAAGATGTTACTCGCAGCTGCATTGTGAAGTTAAAGACAAAGCTGTACACTGGGACGTGTACACCTTTTGCTGTAAATTTCAATAGACCCTGTACCTTCACTCTTGAACATTAGGAGTGTTTGAGAATGGAAGCACAGGGCATAGAGAATAAGGATATCAGGGATTTAATAGCAGAGTATCTGAACAGCAATGAGCAGGGAATGCGCGAGCTCATGACATGGTTTCTCAATCAGGTCATGGATCATGAAGCAGAACAGCAGTCCGGTGCCGGCAGATACGTAAGGGGAAAGGGAAGAAGGGCACACAGGAACGGATACAGGGAACGAACACTGAAGACAAGACACGGACTACTTCAGCTGTCCAAGCCGCAGCTGAGGGAGTTTCCATTCAGGACAAAGGTCTTCGAAACATATTCCAGAGTCGAGAATGCGCTCACCAGTGTCATCATGGAATCGTACATCCAGGGCGTTGCCACAAGGGATGTACGCAGTGTCGTGGAGCAGCTCGGCGTAGAGAACATATCGCCATCTACCGTGTCGAGGATGGCAAAGGAACTGGATGTTGCCGTTCACCAGTTCCTTGACAGACCAATCGATGACGAGATTACATTCCTCATAGTCGATGCATCGTACTTCAAGGTGAGGGACGGAGCAAGATATGTCTCAAAGGCACTGTTTGTTGTTGCCGGCATCAGGGCGGATGGCAACAGGGAGATACTAGGTGCAAAGATCGCTGACGGCGAAGACGGACTGCTCTGGGAAGGGTACTTTGACGAACTGAAGGCAAGAGGCCTTCATGGCGTCAAGATGGTCATCTCCGACGGCCACAGGGGCATAATGCAGGCTGTGCAGCACTCGTTTACAGGTGCTGCATGGCAATTATGCCATGTAATGTACACTTCATGAGGAACATTATGAAGACAATGGCAAAACGGCATTGGCCGGAGGTGTCCTATGAAATGAAGGCTGCAATGAACAGCCCGGAGTCTGTTCCGGCATTCAGGGAGAGGCTTCTCTCCCTGGGACTGGAGAAGGCGGCGGATATGCTTGACCGTTACCATGATTCATTGTTCAACTACACTTCATTTCCCAGGCAGTACTGGAGGCGGTTGCGCACAACCAACATGCTCGAGCGGATAAACCTGGAGCTGAAGAGGAGAACCCGGAAAGTCGGTGCCTTTCCGGGTGAACAGTCGCTACTGCGACTGACGGTGTCCATACTTATGGACATCAATGAGGAGTGGATGACAGGCAGAAAATATCTTAGCTTGGAAGACAGTTGAGGTGAATAGAGTGGAAGTACAGGATCAGGAAATTACAGCAGATCTGGTACACTGTCCGCTTTTTCAATTGAACTCCTGACTCTATCCATTCTCTTCTGCGCATTTCTCTCCGTTCCCATTTTTGGCAATGACGTGAAAAAGGCTATAGTGCTATCATCCAGCTTATTTCTTTGAAGAATTGACAGCACCTTAATCCTACTGTCCTCTTCCGCATACCCGCTCATATTCACCAATACTCCAATAATGGGCCATAACTGCATTCCTATTTGCCGATTTCTTACCGAGAATCTTCTTACAGCGCATATATTTTATTCAAATATTGGCACAGTTATTGAGCTGGACAACCAAACCAATGCTTTGGGATCGAACCCCCCCGGCAGTTGAGCTCATAACCCAAGAATAAATTCTTGCAGTGGTCCGAAACAGGTTGCCAATAGTCAATAGCTCTGGCATTTAGAAATTCTGAAATGTTGCCCTTAACTGACCTTAATGTGCTCATAACCCTGTTGCACCAACTGGAGAAAGTCAATGGCATGCTGTGAAAATTGGCAATCCGGCGGTGAAATGGGATAGTCAATCACGGCAAATATCGAACACCGTCAATTAAATACACCTCTTTCCATAGCACCTATAAATCTGCAATCCTAAAGTTGGGCAGAAAATACTTTAATAGATAGTTGGTGAATGGTTGGCTGGAAAGAACGTGACACCATCAAAAACTCTCCTTGCGTTCATATTTGCAAGGGGCAAGTCGCTCAAGGATAATGAACCGGTTCCGACAAAGACACACTTGCAAAAGGAGATATTCCTCTACGAGCAGAAATTCGGGGACATATTCGCAGATGAGCACTACGTATTCAAACCCGGATGGTACGGTCCATTCTCTAAAGAGCTATCAAACGATTTAGAGGATCTTGTCTGGTCCGGCCTGGTTTCCAGGGATCGTATTGAACTTACCGTGGCTGGCTTCAAGGCAGGTGCCGAAGCCTGGAGAACAATCGATAGAGATAAACAGCGATCGCTGATTACGTTCAAAGAAAAGTATAATCGGATGAATTATGACGAATTAATCAAGACCGTGTACGATGCATACCCTGATTTCACTACAAAGTCCGCGTTGCGTGAAGATGTTGTGGATGAATACTTCCATAGGGTCCTGAAAGAACACGATGTAAGCGAAGATGAGTTGGTACAAGCAACATCACTTTTGAAGAAACTCGAAGTGAAAGATTGACTTCCGTCGTAATTGATTCAAATGTAATCATCGCGGGAATTCTCACCAAGAATAGGAGAAGTCCAAATAGACGACTGTACGACCTGGTGGTAAGCGACTTAATAACCGCTTACACTTGTGACGCACTGAGAGGGGAAATTGAACGCGTATTCCAGAATGATGGCAACATCATCGAAAGAGCCAAACAAATCAACAATAGAATGGCAGAGGTGCTCAGGATACTCGGCAGTCTGCAAGAACCTTATGTTCGAAGCAAACTCAATGCTATTTTCGAACATATGAATACCGTCAGTACCGCACACCTCACAGTCGATGAAGGGATCCTGAAAAGCTTGGGAAACGATTGGTACCTGATATCAATTGCTCTCGCAAGAAAAGTAGACTATATTGTAACTTGGGAAAACGCAGTAATAGCCATGGTAAATAGCAAGTATGCCCATGAGGGATTTAAGGCAGTAACGCCAACAGATTTTCTCGCAAAGGAATCTCAATGGTAAAGGACCCTCGAAAGTCATGCGCCATGTGTCACACAAGCG